>NZ_JAUBOJ010000082.1:0-20246 GCF_036700185.1 Microcoleus sp. BM001215392
GACTTAAGGGTAGAGGTCGCTCTCAAACTGTCAACTGTCAACTGTCAACTGTCAACTGTTGAACCAACAGCCACCTGAACCGCACCCCCCACAAACTGCTCGTAATCCTCCAACAACCACTCAGGCAAACAACTATTCGCATCCTGAACCTGCAACTGCCCAGCGCGACAAAATAGCCTCGCAGCTAACAAATAATTCACAGCCTTAGGCATTCCAAACCCTTGACTCAACTCAGCAACCAACGACTTAAAAAACCCGCGCTCACTCTCAATCAGCGGCTGATTAATAAAGCCACAGCCCAGCATTGCCTTGTAACCCTTACCAAAATCGCTCCGGTACAAAAGTTCAAGTTGTTCGCCGGAAATGCTCAACCACAAATTAGCAACTTGCGTGCGAATTTCCCGTAAATCTGTTATTACCAATTCAGCGGTGGGGTCAATTTCATAAAGATTCACCGCAGCAATTAATTGATTGATCAACTGCGGTAGATTCTCTTGCTTCACAATCGTTTGTTGATTGGCTGCAAAGGCAGTTTCAAACACATTTTCGTAATCATCAATCAACCACTGCGGCAACCGGGTGCGAGCATCGGGGACCCGCATTTTCCCCGGCACAAAATACAGCATTGCACCCAGCAGAGCATTGATAGCTTGAGGATGCACCAACCCTTTGCTAATTTCGGTTAATTGCTGCAAAAAGTTTTGTTCGGCTTCAGTCATTGATTCTGCTTGGAAGCCGCAGCTAAGCATTGCTTGATATCCCTTGCGAAGTTCTCTTCCGTAAATATCTGGCAATTTTTCCGAAGGAACGCTCAGCCAAAAATCAGCCATTTGTTTTCTGATTTGGCGGAGTTCCAAAACTACCGATTCGTCAGAGGGATCGATGCGGTAAAGATTGACGCATCCTAATAGTTGATTGGCAAATTGCGGGGATTGAATGTATTGAGCTAGCAAGTCAGAACTAGACTCGGAATTGACGGCAGCTTCTGTTTCAAAAACTTGTTCGTAATCGCCGAGCAACCAGTGCGGCAAGCGGTTGCGAGCGTCGGGAATGCGCATGGTTCCCCGCGGAAAGTACAGCATCGCCCCCAGCAAGGCGCTGACAGCTTTGGGATGTACCAATCCTTTGCTAATCTGGGTTAGTTGCTGCAAAAATATTTGTTCGTCTTCCATCATCGCTTGACTTTGAAAGCCGCTTTTGAGCATGATTTGATAGTTTTTACCTGAAGCACTTTGATAGGTAGCTTCTAAATTTTCGGTGGGAACATTCAGCCAAAAATCCGCGATTTGTTTGCGGATTTGCCGCAGTTGAGATATTGCTGAGATGTTGGATGAATTTCTGTGGTAAAGCTGGACGGCGCTAGAGAGGATCTCGCCGGAATCCGGCTGCTTGGGAATGCTATCCTGCAAGCTGCGGGAGGCTTCTAGGTGGCTATTTTGCCACTTGCTAAAGAGTTCTTGGAATAGTTTCGCGATCGCCCCCGAGTATGCAACACTATCAAAACAGGCGGGATTGCCCTGCATTTTCTGCACAATTTCCTGCCGTTTTTGCTGGCGCAGTTGCGGGTTTGTGGCGAGATTGACGGCTAGCTGAATGTAGGATGCTTCATCAGTCGCAATTAAATCGGGCATTTGCAATTCCCGCAGCATCGCCGCACCTTGACGGAAGCGCAAAGCATTTCCCTCCACAACCACCACCGGCAATCCTACTTGCAAAGGATCGATTAACGATGTCGCCCCAGCGTAAGGATAGGAATCGAGATAAACATCTGCTAGCTGCAAAAATTCTGTGACATCCGCGCGGCTTGGTAGTTGTTTTACGAACCGCAAACGATTGTGATTTACCCCATGTTTAGCACAAACAGCATTAAGATTGTTGACAAAAGGTGTTACTGGATAACTGCGAGTCCAAGCCGGGCCGAAGGGATACAAAATCAAGATTGAATCGGGAACAGCCGCGAGAATCTTTACCCAAGTCTCTCTCAACTCCGGCAGGATTTTGTAGAAGTTGGCGCCGGAGACAAACACAGTTGTGTTGTCAGAAATTCCGAGACTTTGGCGCGTGGGTTTGACTGTAGCAACTTGCGATTCTGTGGCATATTTGAAACAAAAACCGCTGCCTTCTAGAACTGCCAACTGTTCGCGATATTGTGATTGATAGCTAGCATCTGGCACGGTGTATTTGCCTGCAATGTAGTAATCCATGTGCCGGAGGCCGGTGGTTGTCGGAGAACAGAAAGATGTAGTTTGTACCCTTGCCAAACGGTGCATTGCTAGCGAACCAACGTGTTTGTTGATAGCGGTTAAATTCGTACCAAAAAACAGAATATCTAAGTCGTCGGCGCGGATAGTTTGGACTTGGGATGCAAACTCTTTCGGAAGTGCAACCAGTTTGTCGGCGCGGCTTTGACAGTATTGTTCTAATTGGTGGCCGCTGGTGTTGAGCGCGTACAGGAAAATCTCGAACTGGTTGCGGTCTAAATGCTCGAAAACCGGGATGGTGGCGAAGGTTTCGGTTTGCGGCGCGAAATGGTCGTTAATGATGCCCAGGCGGATTTTTGTCCGTGCGGGCGATCGCGCTGGGAAGATACAATCAATAGAAGAACCGCGATTTTTGAGAGCAAACTCGATAATATCCGCTCGTTTGGTGTAAATATCGCGCAGGTTGGCGGTGGTAAAGTACAGCGGGATAAAGTTAGCAATTTGCGCGAACAACAAAGCAATATTTTGCCACAGCGGCGAATCTGCATTTTTAAACAAATTCGTATGTATGTAATCAATCCATCCTGAGATAAATTGATAGTAACTGTCGGCGGCTCCCGGGGTTTGAAAGAGGTTCGGACAGGTAAACATGAACTTCAGATATTCATTAGCGAACCAGTTAGGAATGGTAGCGCGATCGTATTTGAGCGGCAGTTGGTCGGCGCGACGGTACAGCATCGCTGCTAACAGGTAATTTATGGCTTTGGGGTCGTTAAATCCCTTCGCCACATTCGCCGCTAATTCGCTCACAAAAGTCTCTTCTGTATCAGTTAGCGGTTCATCTCGAATATCAGTGGCAAGCATTGCATAGTGCTGTTTTCCAGCATCGCCAGCAAAGGCGCTGGCAACTTGTTCGGCTGGTAAACTGAGCCAGATTGTTGCAATTTGTTTGCGAGCTTGGCGGACATTTGCTAGTGCTGATAAATCTGCGGAATTTTTCTGATATTGCTCGATAATGCTTGACAATAAGATTGGAGCTTCCGGCGATTTTGCCGCGATTTGCTGTTGGCTGCTGGCAGCTTGCATCAACGCTAAATTAACATCTTTTGCCATAGACGACCAAGAAAATTTGCGGCATTGTCCGAGTCCTGCCGCAATTAACGAGTTGCGAATATCTGGTTTCTGTACGTCAAGCAGTGCATTTCCCAGTGCATTTACATCATTTTCACTGACATAAAATGCTGCTTCTCCGCCCACTTCCGGAATCGAGCTGTTAGGAGATGTAATAACGGGACAACCGCAAGCCATTGCTTCCAATATTGGCAGCCCAAAACCTTCATACTTCGAGGGAAATACCAGAGCAATTGCACCAGAGTAAGCCGCTCTTAATTCATCGTCACCCAAATACAGCAAGTGGACGTTTAAACCAGCAGTGTACTGTTGTAATATGGGTTCTAGCGCAGGTTGACCGCTCGTGCACACAACATCAAATCCCAACTTGCTGCTGAGTTTAGATAAAGCTTGAAAAAAAGCGATCGTATTTTTATAACCGTTGAAGCCTAATCGTTCTCCTACTATGAGAAAGTAGGGTTTTTCAATCCCGCGTCCAGTTTTAAATGCTGTAATTTCTGGCAAACTAGAAGGATAAAAATGTTTTTGAATGCCGCAGCGAGCGACAGTAATTGATTGGGGAGATATTTCTGGGAAAAACTTTACTAAGTCGCGGGCTGTGCTTTGGGAAATTGCGATGTATGAAGATGCTTGGCGGATAGCGCGATGTTTTTCTCGCCACATCGGATTATTGAGGTCAGCTCCGGTAACTTCGGGTATCATGTCGTAGGCGACAAATGCCGATCGCGTAGAAAGCGGTGTTGTATAGTAGGTAGAGACAAATAAATCTGCATTTTCGCGATCGCACATTTGCTGTAACATTTCTCTGTCAGCATCAGTTTTGCCGTAATCGTAAACCGGAATCGAGCGATGTTCAATGCCCGCAATCTTCGGTATAGTGCCCGCACGGTCTAACATAACTATATGCTCAGCAAAACCATCTTTCACCCATTCTGCCATCAAAGACTGCCACACGCGAGCAATCCCGCTTCTTTGCTGACTTTGAAAAAATATACCGTCAATAACTATTTTCATGGCGAGTTTCCTGTAAAATTACGATAAAGCAGTTCGATAAGCAGCGATAGTTTGCTGAGTGCACCTTTCCCAGCTAAAAAGTTTAGCTTGCGCCAAAGATTTTAAAGACATACTAGCTCGCAGAAACGAATTGTTGTAGATTTCCAGCATACTATGACACAGCGCGTCAGTATCTTTTGGGTCTACCATAATTCCCGCGTCCCCAACCACTTCGGGAAGCGAAGATGTATTCGAGGTAATCACCGGTATTCCGCACTGCATCGCTTCCAGAGGCGGCAAACCAAAACCTTCATAAAAAGACGGATAGACAAAGGCTAAAGCACTGCTATAAAGCGCTGCTAAATCAGATTCTGGCACGTATCCAGTAAAAATTATCCGCTGTTTGAGGAAGTTGTTCCGAGAAACTTCTGCCATAATATTGTCATATTTCCACCCGGGAGTACCGACCAACACCAGATATAAATCTGTGATATTTTGTTGCTCAATTAGTTTAGCAAAACTGCGGATTGCACCGTCAAGATTTTTTCGCGGTTCCAACGTGCCCAAACTCAAAAGATAAGGAGCATCGGGAATGCCGTATTTGCTGCGAGTCGAAGCAAGTTTTGTCGCATCGCCGCAGGGATAAAAGATACTCGGTTCCGCAGCAAGAGGCGTGACAAAAACTCTCGATTCGTCAATATTCAGATAATTGCACAAATCATTTTTTGTGGAATGCGATATGCAAGTCACCCAATCTTTCTGAGAAATGCTTGCTAAAGTTTGTTTGTAAAGTAGAGGAATCTGTTCGCTCAGTAGAAATTCAGGATATAGAATAGGGATTAAGTCATAAATAGTTAGAAATGCTTGCACGTTGTTTGCTGTCTGAACAGATGCAGGAATTTGATCGTAGGGAGAGTGAAAAATATCAACTTCCTCTAAGTTGCGAGAGTCGATAGTATTAGAGTAACCGCCCATCATTCTCAGCGTGTTTTCTAGATGAGTTTTCACGGCGTCTAAAAATAACTTATCCTCTCCTACATTGCTAGCCTCATTGATTTTTGTTTGACACCCAACCAGATTGTAGGTATCGAGGAGCTTTTTGTAAAAAATCCTGGAAAAACTGGAGTGCAGCAGGGGAACTTTTGCTAATTTAGGATTAGATTGTAGGTAATCGAGACTAGCATCTAGCAACTGAAAATACTGACTTACACTAAATAGCAAATCGCATTCTGGCGAGCTTTTCAATCCTTCAGCAAGACTTTCAACAACTCGAAAGATTCCCGTGCGAGCGCGCGAATGCAAATGTCCTTGTCCGAGGACAGAAATATCGTAGATAACTTTTATTGGTTCTAGGTTTGATGTTAGCATATGTGGTTCGGTTCGATCGATCATTTATCAATTATGGTAAGGTGCTTATGGCGCACCCTAGGTATACTATAGTGTCACCTCAATCCTGAATTTAACTAGATAAAGCAATTTTGTATGCCGCAATCGTCTCCTGAATGCACCTGTCCCAACTAAAATTTTGAGCTTGTTTGAGCGACTTTAATGACATCTCGTGACGCCAAGATGGATTGTTATAAAGTTTTAGCATATTGTGGCAAAGTCCGTCAGAATCATTAGGAGCCAGCATAATTCCTGCGTCGCCAACTACCTCGGGAAGAGATGAGGTATTGGAAGTAATGACTGGAACGCCGCACTGCATTGCTTCTAAAGGTGGAAGCCCAAAACCTTCATAGAGCGACGGATAAACAAATGCTAGCGCACCGCTGTACAGTGCAGCTAAATCTCGATCGGCTACATAACCAGTCAGAATCACCCGGTCTTTTGCTAAACTGTTGAGGGATATTTCGGCAAATATCTGTTCGTAATCCCAGCCGAGAGCGCCAACTAATACGAGGTACAAATCTTTGATACCTTGCTGCTGGACTACTTGGGCAAAACAACGGATGGCGTGTAAAATATTTTTGCGAGGTTCTATCGTACTTACGCCCAAGATGTATTGTGCGTCGGGTATGGAATATTTTTGTTTGATGGCTGCAATTTTGTTGTTGTCAGAACAAGGATAAAAGGTCTGGGTATCGGCTGCTAGGTAGGAAACAGAAACTTTGGCGGGGTCAAGATTTTTTACATGATTGAGCAAGTCGTTTCTCGTAGCGCGAGATATGCAGATTATCGAATCTTCAGGAGTTAAAGTTTGTAACGACATCAGCATTCTCTGATAATCGCCGTCGTTTTTACCGACAAATAAATCTGACAAGACAATGGGAATCAAATCATAAATTGTCGAAATTGTTTTGATATTTTTAAATTGCCTGATTTGGTCGGGGACGTGATAAAAGGTGGAGTGATAAATCTCTGCATTCCTCAAAATATTGGGGTCGAGCGAGTTCCGGCCGGCGGTCAAATTCATTGCTGCAATCAGAGGGTGTTGCAAGCTTTCTATTAAAGACAGATTCTCAGACTGGTCGCCATTATTTATCAGAACTTTACTCTGATTTTCCAGCATTTTGTAAAGTTCGGTTAGTTTGGTTCGCAATTGATAAATAAAGCTGGGATAGATAAATGGTACGTCTTTAAAAATTGGCTGCGCTTCCAAGTAATCGAGCGCATTGTGTACGGCAAATATAGAATGAGTGGCGCTAAAAGATAGCTCTAATTCTGCTGAGGGAAGTAGACCTAATGCAATATTCTCGATAACTCTCGCCACGCCCGTGCGAGAACGGCTTACGTGATGGCCGTATCCGAGGACAGAGATATCGTAAATTATTTTTATGGATTTTTCCGTTGCTTGACTGACAACTGGTACCCTGGGCAAATAACCTGCTTTCTGACAACCATCTTTGTGGATAATTAGCAGTAAAGATGTGGCAACATAACCGCCCATTTCTAATTTTAGATGCGGTTCGGTATAAGGTGGTCTGGCTACTTTCAAGTCTGGTGCTTGATTTCCCATCTCGTAGCTGATAGGCTCTACCCAGTGTCCTTGCTTTTCTAATTCGGCAATTAGTCGATCGATATCTTGACGCCTGTAAAATACTAAATTGGGTAAATCTAGGGTACCTGCATTCGAGGTACAGTTATATTCGGTGGTGTGCAGCGCAATGCCGCCGCTTTTGACACAAGCTAAAGATTTTTGGACAAATTGCAGTCCTTTTTCGATCGAACCGATGTGTTCAAAAGCACAAGACGACCAAATAAAGTCAAATTCTCCTCGCTGCAAATCTTCAGGAATGCAGTTCATATCGACATCCCGAACTTGAACAAATCTCTCAAACTGTTCGGGCGGACAAATACCTTTCTCATTGAGAGCTGCTTTGCCTTTACACAGTTGGTTTGTCTCGCCCCATTGTTTTTGGCTAATCGGATTCAAACCTTGATCTGTGGCGACAATCTCGCAGCCCAAGGAAGCAAATAAAGAGGGTAATGGTTCGTTTCCGACAGCAAATCCTAGACCTTTTTTGCCATTACCCAGAAAGTTTCTTTCGTGCAAAGCTTGGACAATTGCCACGAATTCCCACTGTTTGCGTGCGGGAGTAAACTCCTGTTTCATTTTGGCAATCCAATGCCGATAATATTCTGTTTGAAAGTCTTTGTATACGCACAGCTTGCTGCTCAGCAGCAGTTGTTCTGGCTGTATTGGAATGCTTGATATAGTTAAGTTTCTGGCCGCAACTTTGGTGATTTCGAGAACAGCAATTGCATTGGCGAAACTAAAAGGTGCATTATATTCTACGTCCCTCAGTTCTTGGGGATTCGCTTGCACCCAAACTGAACGGTGCGTCGGTCGGTTGTAGGTTTGAACTAACTTGAGAAAGCTGAAATTTATGGCAGTTGGCGGAATATTGTATTTGTCAAATAAGAGTTTCAAGTAATCTAGGTCGAACTGGATAAACCACCCTCTTTCTAAAAGTTTGCCAAAGGGTACTGTAATCAAGGCTTGGCCGCCATCTGATAGCAAATCGTAGATTTTGGCGATCGCCTTTAACGGCCCTTCTCGATCGCATTTGTCGAGATTTTCACCGTAAGTTTGATTTGGTTCAGCTCCTTGTCCGATATGTTCTACCGTAGAGATGGAAATTATAGCACTATATTTCTCAGAGGCTGGAATTTCCATTAAATCTATATTGTCTACTCCGTCAGCTATTTCGTATTTGTCGGCAATTCTTCTAGCTTGAATTTCGACCAAATCTCGCTCGATCAGTTGTTCGTAATGTTTGAGGACGTTGCCGACTTCCAGCAGTTTACTTTTATCCTTCAATCTGGCAAGAAACTCGCCAGCAACCGGAATTTCTACTGCTCTTTCTGAACAAGGAAAGTTATTGTGTTTCAGTCGATTGTAGGGTAGTGTCTGACCGTTAAAAATAAAAGTATCTGGTGGCAAGTTTGACATTGATAATTTCTCGCAAATAAAAGTTTTTTTTAACAGAAAAGTGCGTCTCAAAATTGAGTTGATTTCACTCAATAAATACCTCGATCGATTCCTTGGCCCATTGACGCTTGTACAGTTCGGCTGGTTCCATATTGGCAAGTAGCATCATCCTGGAACACATTGACCCTCAGCTTGTACTCGCACCACATTTTCCGCACGATTGACAAATTTACGTTAATGATGTAAGGAAAAAAAATGTGAGAGGTCGATCGCTAGTTGGATATCCGATTAAATCTAGCCCACAAGCGCGCTCTTGGGAAGCCGTGGGGCGATCGTCCGCCGACTGTTTGGGAATTCTCCAAATATCCTCAGCCGTTCGCCTTCATCCCAGTCGGGCCCTGCGCTTTCTGGCAGAGACGAGCAAACTCGCGATTGTTGCGCAAGATACTTGCGTGAGACAAACTAAGTTACAATTACGTTAAGATTGATGAACATAAATAAAAAATCCCAAATCACAGGGACTAAATAATTAGGAGGATCGACCTCGGTGAATAAACGGTGGAGAAACGCTGGACTGTACGCACTGCTGGCTATTGTAGTCATTGCCTTAGCAACCGCATTTTTTGACAAACAGCCCCCAAGTAGGGAAGTTTGGAAGTACAGCCAATTCATTCAGGAAGTCGAAGGCAACAGAGTAGACAAAATAAATATCAGTTCCGATCGCAGCAAAGCTCTGGTCACTGCTCAGGACGGCAACAAGGTGATTGTCAACCTGCCGAACGACCCCGAACTGATCAACATCCTGACCAAAAATAAGGTAGATATTTCAGTTCTGCCCCAAAACGACGAAGGCTTCTGGGTAAAAGCGCTCAGCAGCTTGTTCTTCCCGATCCTGCTGTTGGTGGGACTGTTTTTCCTGGTACGGCGCGCCCAAAACGGGCCCGGCAACCAAGCGATGAACTTCGGCAAATCGAAAGCTAGAGTCCAGATGGAGCCACAAACTCAGGTGACTTTCGGCGACGTAGCCGGCATCGAACAAGCCAAGCTAGAACTCGCTGAAGTCGTGGACTTCCTGAAAAATGCCGATCGCTTCACCGCAGTCGGAGCAAAAATCCCCAAAGGCGTGCTGCTAGTGGGCCCTCCGGGAACCGGCAAAACCCTGCTCGCCAAAGCAGTCGCTGGAGAAGCTGGCGTGCCCTTTTTCTCGATTTCCGGTTCGGAATTTGTGGAAATGTTCGTGGGTGTCGGTGCTTCTCGCGTCCGCGACTTGTTTGAACAAGCTAAAACCAACGCTCCTTGTATCGTATTTATCGATGAAATTGACGCCGTAGGTCGCCAGCGCGGAGCTGGTTTGGGCGGTGGTAACGACGAACGGGAACAAACCCTGAACCAGTTGCTGACGGAAATGGACGGTTTTGAAGGCAATACAGGGATCATTTTGATTGCTGCAACCAACCGCCCCGACGTGCTGGATGCTGCGCTGCTGCGTCCGGGCCGTTTCGATCGCCAAGTTGTGGTCGATCGCCCCGACTTCTCCGGTCGCCTGGAAATTCTCAACGTTCACGCCCGCGGCAAAACTTTGTCGAAAGACGTGGACTTGGAAAAAATCGCCCGCCGGACACCCGGTTTCACAGGTGCCGATTTGGCTAACCTGCTGAATGAATCGGCAATTTTGGCCGCCCGTCGCAACTTGACCGAAGTCTCGATGGATGAAGTCAATGATGCGATCGACCGCGTGCTCGCCGGCCCTGAAAAGAAAGACCGCGTGATGAGCGAAAAGCGCAAAACCTTAGTAGCATATCACGAAGCCGGTCACGCTTTAGTTGGTGCCTTGATGCCCGACTATGACCCCGTGCAGAAAATTAGCATTATCCCCCGCGGCCGCGCTGGCGGTTTGACTTGGTTCACACCAAGCGAAGATCGGATGGATTCTGGCTTGTATTCTCGCTCTTACTTGCAAAATCAAATGGCGGTAGCTTTGGGCGGCCGCATTGCTGAAGAGATTGTCTTCGGCGAAGAAGAAGTCACAACTGGCGCTTCCAATGACTTGCAACAAGTGGCAAGAGTAGCACGGCAAATGGTGACTCGCTTCGGAATGAGCGATCGGCTCGGCCCTGTAGCTCTCGGTCGCCAACAAGGGAATATGTTCATGGGTCGCGATATCATGGCCGAACGGGACTTTTCCGAAGAAACCGCAGCCACCATTGATGATGAAGTTCGCTTGTTGGTAGAGCAAGCTTACCGTCGCGCTAAAGATGTGCTGGTTGGTAACCGCCACGTTTTGAACGCCTTAGCAGAGATGCTAGTTGATAAGGAAACTGTGGATGCTGATGAATTGCAAAATTTGTTGGCTAACAGCGATGTCAAGATGGCGACAATTGCCTAATTGATTTGAGATTTTGGATTTAATCTCAAGTTGGGAATCGATAATTGGGGTGGTTCTGGTATTATCTGGAATCGCCCCGATTTTTTATATTAGGGTGCGTCGCTGCGACAATTCTCGCTATTTGCAGTTATGCGATCGCAACGCACCCTACCACCTGTTGAATAATAACTTGATATTCAGACACTCAACTTCCCCTTCGATTCTAGTTGGCGTTTAAATTCGTCCCAAGGAATGCCCGGTTCATCCTCTAGCCCCTCGGTCATGATGACATCATAAACATCTTCCCAGAGTTCGCCGTGCTTCTCGAAGTCAAGCAGCACCGCAATTTTTTCGCCTTGGCCGTCAACTAAAAACTGAAAGTCTGTCGGTTCGCCACATTCAGCCAACACGTCAACCCAAAATTCGCTGTGTTCTTTGAGGTCAACAATTGCAGCGGTTTTGTTGCCTTCATTGTCGGTTAAAAACTGAACGCCGCGCATATTGTAGTTTGGCATATATTGAAGTTTGTAATGTGTACTAAAATTATATCCTAGTCACAATGATACCAATTTCCCAAAAAAGGCAACTGTGCGTGAGCCAAACCATACCATAATAATTATTAGTGATTCCCAATTCTTCAATTCTTCAATTATTTAATCTAAAATAGCATGAATCATCAATCATGGTTGACACTACTAAAAAAACACCGGGCGATCGCAGTTATCCGTTCCTCCGAAAAGGAACTGGCCAGACAGATGGCATCAGCGGTAGCAGCAGGCGGAATTCAATTTATTGAAATTACTTGGAACACCGACAAAGCTCCTGAATTAATTCCCGAACTCCGCTCCGAATTCCCTACTTTTAGTATTGGCACCGGCACTTTATTAAACTTAGAACAGTTACACGAAGCCATAGACTGCGGCGCTCAATTCCTGTTTACTCCCCACACAGATGTAACCATGATTAAAACAGCAGTTGACGCCGGAGTGCCGATCGTCCCCGGTGCTTTTTCTCCCACAGAAATTATGACGGCGTGGCAAGCAGGTGCTACCTGCGTCAAAGTATTTCCGATCGCGGGTTTGGGAGGCGCTGCTTACCTGAAAAGCCTGCAAGGCCCTCTGGGGGACATTCCTTTGATTCCCACGGGCGGGGTGACGCTAGAAAATGCCAAGGTATTTATTGATGCTGGGGCGATCGCCGTTGGTTTAGCCGGAGACTTATTTCCCAAAAACTTAGTGGAAAATCGAGATTGGGGGGCGATCGCCCAAATTGCCCGAACTCTCACCCAAAACTTAACAACTTGTTAAGCCCTCTTTCCCAATCTAAAATCTATAATCTACAATTTAAAATAGTACAAAGTGTGAAAGTTTCCCAATCTAAAAACTAAAATCTAAAACCTACAATCGTCTTGGGTGTGAGGAATGAACAAGATTATCAAATCAACTTACTTGCGCCGCGCCGGAACTTTCTGTGCAGGCTGCGTCTTAACAGTTGCGGCTTTCTACGGCGGTTCAATGACCGCATTTGCCGCAGAAAGCCGCAACATAATTGCCAATAGAATTATGCAGTTGCAACAATCCAGTCAGCGCTGGATTGAAATTGATTTGTCAAGACAAAAATTAATAGCTTGGGAAGGAAATAAACCCGTTTATGCGGTGACTATTTCCAGCGGCAAATCATCGACTCCCACCCGCACGGGAACCTTTGCCATCCAAACCAAATACCGCGTTGCTAGAATGACTGGGGCGGACTACGACGTGCCGGATGTTCCCTATACAATGTATTACGACGGCGGCAATGCAATTCACGGGGCTTACTGGCACAATTTGTTTGGAAATCCCGTCACTCACGGCTGTACAAATGTAGCGGTAAATCACGCTAAATGGCTGTTTGAATGGGCCTCGGTGGGGACGGCGGTGGTGGTGCACAAATCGGAGATTTAACTAATAGGTTTGTAGATAAAACGGCGGTTGAAACCGCGTCTATACAAGCACTCACGTGCCAACGCCGGTTGAAGAGCGAGCGGTTAACATTACATTTATGGAGACAAAATTCACTGCAAGCAGGTGGGAATTTTTGATTTTCTTTACACCGCGCACCATCCGGACTTCCTTTGTCTAGACGCGGTTTCAACCGTACGTCTTATATTTAACTTAACTGCACCACTGGCCTATCTTCTAACAAAGTTTGATTGCTCAGCAAATCTTCCACAGTAATCCGCAAAAAGCGCTGTCCGTCAACGCGGAAGAAAATTTTGACGCGATCGCTCCCCGGATATCCAGGCGGCGTCAATTGCGCGATACTGCGAGCTCCGTCTTTGTCATTCAGGGCTTGTACCGATGTTTGGCCCGCGATTTGGCGAGTAATTAGCCTGTCGCCGTCAAAATAAATCTCCGTGCCGCCAGTTTCGGCTCCCAATTCGCCGATAATTAATTCTATGCTGGGCTGATTTTCTAAAGAAGCTCCTAATACCAATTCTACCGGTTCGCTCATCGGATAAGACTGGCCGGATTTAATTAAACTGTGCCAACTGTGGCAATTTTCGCGGCGGTTCCAGTAACGGATTCCGTAACTGTGATAGAGAAAATCTTTAATTTCTACGCCTTGACTCAGTTGCAGAGCTCCTTGGGCGATCGCCTCAAAGGGTTTATCGCACCGAATTTTTTCCGGATCGAAATATTGCTGCACCCAACGCTGCACCGCAGGAATTTGGACAGTACCGCCAACAAGCAAAACTGCATCGATATCGCCAATTTCTAAGCCTTGGCGCCGCGCTTGCTGCAATACTTGATTCATGCACTCGTCAAGGTTCTCAAAAAACTGATGTTCGGCAAGGATAGATTCAAAGCCATCTCGGTCTAATTCTAATTCGTAACTCTCAAAATTTTCATCATCAAAATAAACCTCAACCGCTTTATTTACCAAAGATAACTGAATCTTTAGCCGTTCGGCTAATCTCGTCGTAATCGGAGATTTTGTTAAGCCTTTCGTTTTGACAAAATAGTCAACCAGCCAATTATCAATATCAGAACCGCCTAAATTTTGTCCGGCTTTAGCCAAAACCCGGGCAACTTTTGCCTTTTGGGCGGAAGATTGGGCCAATAACTTCTCGCCCCATTTGAGTAGAAAACCCAGGGGTTTTTTGTTACCGTTACTCTCGGGGCGCACCAAGGAAAGATCCAGAGTTCCGCCGCCGAAATCTATCACTAATAGAATAGAGCGATCGACCAAACCGTAACCCAAAGCAGCCGCCGTCGGTTCGTCCAACATCCGCACCTGTTCTACTTGCAGAGATTCCGACACTTTACCCAACCAATGGCGGTAAGCTTCAAAACTATCTACCGGCACAGTAAACACCAAAGAATCTACCGACAAAGGTAATGAGCGAATTGAGCTGACAATTTGGCTCAAATACCACTCGCCTACTCGTTGAAAATCAACAATTTGCCCGTCAAGTTCCGGGACAAAACCTTTAACAGAAGTGCCGATTCCCCGCTTGAAATTGCGGAAAAACCGAGGATCTCCACTCAGATCGAGGCCTCGATCGCGGACTTGCTGACCGAGTAGGACTTTACTTTTAGCAGCGTCCTCAACATAGAGCAAACTGGGAATTAAAGGCGGATTTTGAACCGAGACTGCCGACAATCCCGGTAATTTCAAAGTTTCGGGCTGCTGGAGGGCCTGATTCCAGCGAGCGACGACAGTGTTGCTAGTTCCAAAGTCAATTGCGATCGCCATTTAGCCAAAACACACAGCTACTAGGAATTAAGTCATCTTATGATATTTGGAGTCGCAAAAGCAAACAAATGCTCAAAAATGTTCTTGCAAGAACATTTTGCTGCAATCAAAACTGCTTGGGTAGAGGAGGCTGCAATTTTGTGCAACTGTACATTCTGCGATCGACAAAAGCCAGCCACTTGTACAAGCGGCACAAAACCTAGACGATGTGAGATTTTACATTCTAGATTTTTAATTTGAATAACTTACTGTAGAACGATTGCAGGCTTGCTTGGCTTTGCATTCTTTTGAAAAGCTGGTATCGCGCGTGGTTAGCAGCGGTCAAGCTTTTACCTTTGATGTCGATCCAATTTTACAACGAAGCATAAAAAATGCTAGATACGGGCGATCGCAAAACAGCTCTATTGGCTCTGGCACTGCTTGTCCCTGCTGCGAGTATTGGTACATTAGCAGCATTGTATGTTACCGTTCGCTGGGGACAACCACTGTCAGCGTTGTGTCAAGTTTGGTTGCTGGTTTTCCCGATCGCCTGGTCTGTTTTAGTCGATCGGCAAAAACTGCATTTATCTCTCCCCAAGCGCCGGGAATTGATCGCTGGCACCCTTTGGGGGACGTTGATGTTTGTGGTAATTGTGGGTACCTACAGGCTGTTCGGCCAGCACTGGATCGATCCTGTAGTTGCCAAAGAAAAAGCGCAGCAATTAGGTATTAGCACCAGTGATATCTACTTAATGATTGAAGCATATTTTGTGCTAATTAACTCACTAATTGAAGAATTTACCTGGCGGTGGTTTGTCTGCAACAAATGCCAGATTTTGATACCGGGAAAACCAGCAATATTTCTCAGTTCGCTATTTTTTACGCTCCACCACATTTTGGTCATCGCAGCTTACAGCGACTGGCGCGGCGTGATTTTAGGCTCATTCGCTGTAGGGGGCGCCGGGATAATTTGGTCGCAGTGTTATCTGAGATACCGTTCGCTGTGGTCGAGTTATATCAGCCACGCGATCGCAGATTTAGCTCTGGCAATTATTGCTTGGCAAATTCTGTTTAACTAGCTGCTATTTCAGCTACTACGGGCAAATTTTCTGATAAAATTTGACCTCGAACACCTGTGCTTCTAAATTGTCAACTTCGGCAAGGTATCTGTAGCATCCGCAACAGTTGGCTGAGAGTCCTGCTTGTACTCAAATTTTGACAGATGCAGCGCCAAACTAGAATGTTCATTTGTTCCCAGCGGGAGATGCTTTAGGTTAACACATCTGCTTTTAATTATAAGTTTTGTGGCGCTGGCGATCGAATCATGTTCGGGAGCTGAAAACTTGCAAACCATATCGCTGAAACCATCGCCAGCACAACTCCTCAGAGTAAGCCGACTGTCATCGGAAATTCTAAACTTAAGAATAATGATTTTTAGATAACAGATTTTTTTTAATAAGCGAGCTCGTTTGATAGGTACTGCTAAGCTGTGGCGGCTGCTTAACAGTCAAGGTTAATTCGATTTATGGCATTCTACTCTAAGTCTTTCTGCGATATTTACAGCCTGATTAGATAATTTGCGAAATTTTTGTTTTACGGTAATTACTTAGACAGGAGTAGCGCGATTGCTACAGGTGGTCTGTCCAGAAGTAGCGGTCGCTTTTGCACACCATTTCAGGCGATCGCCCTTGATTTAAACATTGAAAATACACCAGAAAATTTAAATATTTAGCGGAGAATTTGTATATTCTGTACTGCAATCGATCGACCTAATTTTCCAAAAGTCCGTAACGCATCAACCAGGTGTTGCATACCTCGGCGAGCGGAGACAGCTAGAAATAGGTGAAAAACTGAGTTTATTCTATAATTAGCGCATCCAGGACTGTATTATGGCGATCCTATATTATTTAGCGATCGGTTCAGTGCCGATACTTTAAAAAAAATTCTCGATAAAATACATTAAATTTAATATTTAAAGCATCATAATTACCCAAAGAAATAAAATATAAAGCAGATTAAAGTATCGGAATGCCAATCAGTTTAATTATAAAAAGAATAAAATATTTAAATTAATATTTTTCATTTTTATCATTAATTAAAACAATGTAATTGCCACATTCAGGCTACTGTATATTGTTACCAGTGCTACATTTATTTTCCCTAACTATTCACCTTTGCAAAATTGAACACCACCATAAAGGTTGGGTAGTTTCCGGTTTCCCGTACATACCCGGCTGTAGAATCAGCAAGTGCTGTTATGCTAGACAGGAAGTGTAGTATGGCTTGCTGTTTGGCTCTAAAAAGTTACTGTTTAATCAGGGCTCTGCCTTGAGGAATAAATTGTGTACCCTGGTAAATTTATCCCTACAGGAACTGTTTTACCCTAGTATCAATCGTTATTATCATTTCAATGACAGCGAAGTTATCGCAACTCCATACTCGGATGTTGGGAACACTTACCAGGTTTGATTCATTCTATGTACACACAAGGAAAGTGGTAATTAATATTCACCCGCCCCCCTTTCCTGTCAGGCTCTAAAACCAGCGCTCCAGCCAGCGCTAAAACTGAGTCGGAGTATTCAGCGGGACTTAAAAATGAAAATCACGTTTGTTCTTCCTACTCTGTGTCTGACTGGTGGAATCCGAGTAATATCTATTTTCGCAGAACGTTTGAGAAAGCTAGGACACGAAGTGTTTGTCATCTCCGTACCTCACCCGCAACCGAGTCTGCGCCAGCAAGTCAAGTCGCTGCTGCGGGGACGCGGTTGGATTGGTACAACTGAAAACGAACCTTCGTTTTTCGACAAATTAGATGTCAAACAAAAAATTACCGATCGCTACCGCCCAGTAGAGGACAAAGATGTACCTGACGCTGACGTAGTAGTGGCTACCTGGTGGGAAACCGCCGAGTGGGTAGCAAAACTCTCCCCCAGTAAAGGAGCAAAAGCTTATTTTCTCCAGCACCACGAAGTTTTTGACTATTTACCTCAAGGTAGAGTGGAAGCCACGTGGATGCTACCGATGCACAAAATTACGATCTCTCATTGGTTGGTCGAGCTAGCTCGGACGAAATACGGCGATCGCCAAGTTTCCTTAGCTCCTCCTAGCGTCGATACCAAGCAATTTTATGCCTGTCCTCGCCACAAACAATCGGTTCCGACCATTGGCATGATGTACTCCACAATTTACTGGAAAGGAACCGACATCGCCCTCAAAGCTTTTTCTATAGCTGCTAAAAAAAATCCCAACCTGCGTCTGGTGGCCTTCGGCGTAGATGCCCCATCGCCGGAATTGCCACTACCAGCCAATGCTGAGTATATAATTCAACCCGACCAAGACAAAATCAAAGACTATTACAGCAAATGCGATGCGTGGCTGCTGGCGAGCCGCTCTGAAGGCTTCGGATTGCCGATTATCGAAGCGATGGCGTGCCGGACTCCCGTCATCAGTACCCCAGCAGGCGCTGCTCCTGAAATTTTGAGCGGCGGTAGCGGGATACTCGTAAGACCCGAAGATCCTGAAGAAATGGCAAAAGCCATAGAGTCTATCTGTAACTTGCCCGACGCCGAGTGGCAAGCCCTGTCCGAAGCAGCCTATGCCAAGATACTCAATTATACTTGGGAAGATGCCACCGCTCATTTTGAAGCGGGATTGAAAGTTGCTGTAGACAAATCTAAACAGCGAGAGGTTGAGATAATTTCCTCTTCTCCCTACTACGTGGACGAAAATTCAGCGCAGTCAGAACTAAAAGAAGTAACAGAAAAAAACAAAAAACTCAAGGTTCCATGCTAGCTGCTGCGATTTGAACTTGTGGGCGATGCCCTCTTGAGGCGGGATTCTCTGTAGTAATTCCCGATCGTTTGGCGCGGTGCTTCTGCCCAAACTCAAATCGCCCGCCTCCAGTGTTCTACCAAACAGTCTAGATAGGAATTGTGGGTGCATCAGTCGGCTGTGGGGCAGTAGTTTCAAGGTACAGTCGGGCCACAGATCAACCCCACTGCCGCAGAGGTTTTAATGCTGGCGCCGTTATCGGTTAGACTTGTGTAGCCTCAAACATCTCCTGATTTCTGATGGGGACGAGTTGGCAACCACAACGTCATGTCGGCTCGACTATGATATGACAATCGCCTCCAGCATTCGCCTGTAACTTGCACAAAAGTCAAAAATAGGCTCATAGCGCAGTGCGAAGTCTTAGGGAAATATTTGATCTATCAGCGTGTATCTTCCACATCTATATGAAAATTACTTTTGTCTTGCCATCCCTGAGTCGGTCCGGCGGCATGAGGGTGTTATCTAAGTACACAGAACTTCTCCAAAAGCGAGGACACAAAATAGTAATAGTCTCTACACCACAGAAACAACCGACTTTTATCCAACAATTGCGATCGCTGATCAAAGGTAAGGGCTGGCTGGCGGCTCTGCCCAAAGAAGAGTCTCACTTTGACAATGTGGATGTCGAATGCCAAGTCCTACAAACCAACCGTCAAATTACCAACCGTGACGTACCAGATGCCGATATTATTATGGCTACTTGGTGGGAAACTGCCGAGTGGGTGGCCCAACTCTCCCCCAGCAAAGGAGCGAAAGTATATTTTCTCCAACACTACGAGGCTTTTGACTACCTACCTCAAGGTCGAGTAGAGGCAACTTGGCGGCTGCCGATGCACAAAATCACTGTGGCTAAGTGGCTAGCAGACATAGCGCGGGACGAATACAAGGATTTGTGTGTATCTGTCGTCCCTCCCACCGTGGACACTGAAAAGTTTTACGATTCCCAGTCCCAAGGCAAGCAGCCGCGAGGCAAGCAGTCAGTTCCCACAGTCGGGATGTACTATACTACAACTCCTTGGAAAGGCTGCAAGATTGCCCTTGAGGCTTTCTCTGAAGCTGCTAAAAAAATTCCCAACCTGCATTTGGTTGCCTTTGGTTCGGGCGAAAATCCTCATCCCGATTTGCCGCTACCCCCCGGTACTGAATATGATAAATCACCGCAGTCAGACGAACTGGCAAAATTTTACAGTAAATGCGATGCTTGGCTGTTTTCCAGCACCTCCGAAGGCTTCGGTTTGCCAATTATCGAAGCAATGGCTTGCGGCACTCCAGTCATCGGCACGACTGCTGGTGCGGCTCCAGAACTGCTGGCGGGCGGGGGTGGAATCCTTGTGAATATCGAAGACCCAAAGGCTATGGCAAACGCGATCGAGCAGATTTGTCAGTTGTCAGATGCCGAATGGCAGGCAATGTCTCACAATGCTTTGAGTACAGTAACAAATTATACCTGGGAGGATGCAACGGATCTATTCGAGGCTGCACTGTACACGGCACTAGAACTTCAACAGTTGACAGTTGAAAGTTGAGGGCTTGACAGTTTGAAAGCGACCTCTACCCTTAAGTCCGAGTATTGGAGTAATAAATAGTCTGATTTTAATTGATCCCGATCGGGCGGGCGGGCTTTCAACCAATTCTT
>NZ_JAUBOJ010000083.1:0-20228 GCF_036700185.1 Microcoleus sp. BM001215392
CAGTTGGCAGTTGGCAGTTGGCAGTTGGCAGTTGGCAGTTGGCAGTTGGCAGTTGAGTGTTGAGTGGTGAGAGTTGAGTGGTGAGTGTTGAGTGTTGAGTGTTGAGTGTTGAGTGTTGAGTGTTGAGTGTTGAGTGTTGACTAACAACTAATAACTAACAACTAACAACTGCGAACTAATAACTAACAACTAACAACTGCCAACTAATAACTAACAACTAACAACTGCCAACTGTCAACTGTCAACTCTCAACTGTCAACTGTCAACTGACTTTAAAGATCCAGTTGTTGTTGAGCGAGGTGATAGTAAAGCCCGCGTTGCGCCATTAATTGGTCGTGGTTGCCTTGTTCTACTAAAATGCCTTTGTCTAGAACCAAAATGCGATCGGCATTGCGCACTGTAGACAATCGGTGAGCGATCGCAAACACAGTGCGATCGCGGCCGATGCGAGCCAGATTTTGCTGGAACCTGCGCTCTGACTCGGTATCTAGCGAAGAAGTTGCTTCATCCAAAATCAAAATTCGCGGATCGCCTAAAAGAGCGCGGGCGATCGCAATTCGCTGGCGCTGGCCCCCAGACAAACTCGTTCCCCTTTCCCCCACAGGAGTTTGATAACCAAGGGGCATATCTTGAATAAAAGCATGAGCTTCTGCTAGCTTAGCCACTTCGATCGCCTCTTCCAAGCTAGCAGAATCAGCAAATGTTCCTTCCTCGTCATGACTGGCGGGGGATTCCAAATTTTTGTACAGCGTGATATTTTCCAAAATCGTTCCCGAAAACAAGAAACAATCTTGAGGGACAACACCCAACTGAATTCGCAGCGACTGCAAAGAAATGTGCCGAATATCGTGGCCGTCAACAGTCAGCCGCCCTTTTTCTGGATAATAGAAACCTTGCAGCAGCTTCACCAAAGTGCTCTTACCGGAACCGCTGCGGCCGACAATTGCCACAGTTTCTCCAGCTTGCACCTCAAAGCAAAGATTTTGCAGGGTATTGCGTTCCTCATCCTGAGCATAGCGGAAAGAAACATTGTCAAACTTGATGGTTCCGTGAATGCGAGGCAGCACCAGCATTGGTTTGTAAGGGCTTTCTTCAGGTTCTGCCGAGAATACGTCATCCAAACGCTCGATCGACACCAACACTTCTTGAAACTCATCCCAAAGTCCCACCACCGATAGCACAGGAGAAATTACGCTCCCAATCATCATATTAAAAGCCACAAATTGACCGATCGTCAATTCGTCTTGAATCACCAGCATTGCCCCGTACCACAGCAAAGCCGTACTACCCAAAGTATTAATCCCACCCCCAACTACCTGCAAAGAGTTCGCCAACTTCTGCCCCCGAAATTTAGCATTAATCATGCAGGTTAATTGATCTTCCCAGCGCCAGCGCATTTCTCGATCGGCAGCAGTTGCCTTAATCGTCGCTACCCCTGCGATCATTTCTACCAAAGAGGAATTTTGCTTGGCACCTTCGTTAAAAATCTCCCGCGATATTTGGCGCAGAAACGGAGTTGCCACCAAAGTCAAAATCACGATCGGCGGAATCAAAGCCAGCACCAACAAAGCCAGACGCCAGTTATAGTAAACCATCAGTGCGATGTAAACCACAGCCATCAAAGCATCCAACCAAGCCGTAATCGCTTGGCGAGTCAAAAACGACTGAATTTTTTGATTTTCCTGAACCCGCGTCAAGATGTCGCCCACCTGACGCGATTCAAAAAATTTAATCGGCAAACTGAGAGTGTGACTGATAAACCCGCTAATTAAAGTCAGGTCAATGCGGTTGGACAAGTAATCCAGCAAATACTGTCTCGTTGCCCCCAACAGCGATCGCCAAACACTAAACAGCAGCAGTCCGATCGCGAAAACGTGCAGAGTAACGATGCTTTTGCTGACAACTACTTGGTCGAGAATTACCTGGGTAAACAGGGGAGTAACGATCCCAAACATTTGGATCAACAAAGAGATTACCAAAATTTGGGCGATCGTAGCGCGATAGGGCCAGATTATGCCCAGAAAATTTTTAACTTTGATCCCTTTATGTTCGGCAGTGTGATTGCGGTATAGTTCCGCTGTCGGGTCTAAAATTAGGGCGTACCCAGTCCAACTGTCGGTAAAATCTTTAATACTCATCCACCGCTTGCCCGCCGCCGGATCGGCAACTAAAACCTGTTGATTTTTAAAGCGGTAAACTGCAACGTAGTGATTGCCTTGCCAGTGAGCTATCCAGGGATTTTGATTGCGGAGTGGAGTCAAAGAAGCTCGCACGGGACGGGTTTGAAACCCCATTCTTTCCGCCGCTTTTGCCAAACTTTTTAGCGAGGCGCCACTGCGGCCGATTTCTGCCAATTCGCGCAAGTAATTCAGGCTGAATTTCTTACCCCAATATTCGCTAATCATGGCCAAGCAGGTAGCTCCGCAATCTGCTGTACTCTGTTGTTGAATGAATGGGTGTCCGCTGCTCAACCATCTGCGCCGCTTGGGTTTTGGGAAACTGATGATTCCGGATGCCGATTTGGGAGACTCGACTGCGGTTAATTTTGACGGCTCAGTTTTTGAGGTAGAGGAAGCATCTTTTGGCGCAGTTACTAAGGTTAAACTCGGATATTTGCGGATAATTTTAGGGCGGGCATTGCTGTCGGAATCAATTGTGGCTTTGGCCATTTCCCACTGTTTTGAGTCGAGCTGGTAAATTAGCAGGTCTGTTGCCGCTTTCCAGTCGCTCGGTACGTCTGAATGTCCCCAGTGACTGCCGATACTGGGCGGTGCTTGACCTTGAATTTTGCCGCGGCGGAGCCAAAAATGATTGGTGGTTTTTTGGCAGTGTTCCGCGAGGGAAACTCCGGCAGCAATTCGGGTTTCTTCTAGGTAAGGAAGTAAGTGCGGCCACAGAAGCTGTTGTTGGTGGGGTTCTAGCGATCGCAAATCTGTTTGCGTTTTGAAAAAAATTAACTGCTGGATCTGTTGGAATTCTGGCTGCAAGTGCTGTTGCAGTTGGGGAAATTCTTTTAAAACAAGCTGCAATTTGGTGCAGTTAATTCGAGCGAGTTGGCAGCTTCCGGCTGCAATTGCCCTGTAAGGCAGTCCGCTGGCAATAAATAAGTCGTCTGTCCCAAATACTGCTCCGAGTTCCAGTACCGTCACCGAAACTTCTTGCTGTTGAAAGGCTTCTACCGCTAGCAGCCTGACTCTTCCCTGGCAAACTACATAAAAATTGATCTCGCTCTGTGCTTGTTCAACTAAATTATTGGTATTATCCGGTGTTTGATATTGGGTGATTTCATCTCCGAGTTGAAACTCGCAAATTTCACAGGCTGTATTTAATTGGGCAATTAATGTCGGTTCGGGACTGATTTCCTCCAAGAGTTTCTCAAGAGCGGGAACTGTTGGCAATGAGGCTTGGGAGCGCTCGAAGTAGTTTTGTACCCCTAAATTTTTTTTCATAGCTTTCCCTGTTGAATTTTTGTGTCAATTTTATTGACAGGCAATTAACCAGACTGAGCCTTTTTATTTTTTAGTGCCACCTAGCGGGCTGAAAAATGCTTGTTGAGTTTTGCGGCGAAAACCTCATATTCCAACATTTTTGACAACTTTTGAGATGTCGGAATTAGGTTTTTTTTAAGAAAATAGTGTGATTGCGTAAGTATTGTTTTCGCTGGCTCCAATCATAACTTACAAAATGGCTCGTATGGCTACAGTTACAAGGTCATCTTTACACAATCTTTATAAATCACTCGTATAGTCGCGGAGTATTGTGAAGATTGTGTGAAGAAAAGCCCCGCAGGTTTCCTCCCTGCATCCGTAAATACACGTAGGCGGCTTAATTAAATATTAAAAGATTTCAATTTTCTATACGTTGTGCATTCCAGCAGGATTGATGTAAAGAAATGTTGCTAATTGGTAGCAGGAATTCCAGAAATTAATTGAGCACTGAGGGGGTGTATTTAACGGGATTCAAGCACAAAATTTGGAGTTTCCTTTTAGTGGGAAACCCATCGCTGGCGGACGTATCAACTTTGCAGCGGACAAGCCCGGTTTTTTACTAAATCTCACGCGAGTTGTCGATCGCACAGAAAGGCGGTGGTAGTCTATAAAGCGATCGCTTTCTTTTGACCTTAAAACAATGTATCTCAAGAGACTTGACAATATTTATTAAATGTGAATTTTAATTTCAAAATTCTTTAAAACTAGCTATTTGCCCGATCGCCCTTAAATCGTATATAGTCATAAAATTGCGACTATAATATCAGTTTGATATAAATGCTTGAATTATCAGCCCTAGGGCTGCTGAGGCGGCAACCGCTGCACGGCTATCGACTAAAACAACAACTGGAGCTGTTTATGAGCAGTTGCATCAGCGTTAATTACGGAGCAATTTACCCGCTCCTGAAGCGCTTGGAAGAGCGAGGCGAGATTTCGGTAATTGCCGAAGCTGCCGGAGATGCGGGCAACCCGCGCAAAATCTACGACATTACAGCTCAAGGGCGCGAGAGCTGGCGAGAAAAAATGCTCGAACACCCTCAAGAAAGCTGGGTTAACAGTCGATCGCGCTTCCAAATCAAGTTTTTCTTTTTTGGTGACTTAGAACCCGAAGAAAGAATCAAGTTGCTCGAACACCGCTTGAGAGTCTGCTACCTGCGCCAAGACTACCTAGAGGGGCAGCAAGCTGAACAGGAAAATCCTGTTGACTCGTATCAAGCAGCATCCTGGGAAAGGTGTACAAACACCCTCCAGTTAGAAATCCAGTGGTTGACAGAGCAACTAGCCCAAGAGCAATCGCGCGATGGGTTTGTAGTGCGGACTTGAGTCCGCTCTCAAACTGCGGACTCAAGTCCGCACGCGCGATCGGTGACTGGGCTAACTCCCTGAAAAAATCCCTCCAACCGAGTCATTCAAGTGAGTCATAAGGAGGATTTATAGTCCTTCGTGCACGTGATAAATTTTGAGGGCTCGCAAACAAATTTCCTAAAAATAATCGCGGCCCGGCTTGGCTAACGCCAATCAGACTCAAGCCAAGCACATCTCCCCATTAAAAAATCGACTTTCTAGATTCCCTTCTGTTTGAGGGCTTGTCCTGATTCCCCTGGTTTGAGCCGCGGGAGCGAAGATTGGGCCCAACTCTAGATAAGTCAGGTGTTGAAAAAATCTAACTGGTGCTGCCAATGAGTTATCCTAAATGCCCAGAATCGGTTGTTGAAGCTGAAAACCCAAAATCTACTGCTACAGCCCAACTGCACCCAACCGATGCAGAGGGTCATCAACCGCAGGAATTGGTCACAGTCCCCGATCGCCCCCTTCCTGTTGCAAAACCGATCTCCCGCTGGCCCCTAATTGCTGCGATCGCGATCGCCACCACAGGCGCAGGTATCGGCTTGTACTCGTGGCAATCGAGCCACAATCGTGCAGCGACACAGGCAGCAGCAAATCAACCCAAAGCCACACCAGTCAAGCTCGCAACCGTTGCAACTAGCTCAGTCCAAGATGCCTCGGAATTTGTCAGCAGCTTGGAGGCCAAGCGCTCAGTACAAATTAAACCGGAAACAGAAGGGTTAGTCACCGAGATTTTTGTCAAATCCGGGGACTCGATCGAAAAAGGGCAAGCCCTCGCCCGGATCAAAAGCGACAGCGCCCAAGCTCAAGTAAGACAATCCCAAGCCAATTTGAGGGCGGCTGAATCGAATTTAGCCGAATTGCAAGCCGGAAGCAGGCCCGAAGAAATCGCCCAAGCTCAAGCCCAAGTCGCCCAAGCAACCGCCAACCTAGCTCAACTGCGATCGGGCAACCGGCCAGAACAAATTGCCCAAGCTCAAGCCCAAGTAGCCGAAGCAATCGCCAACTTAGCCGATGCCCAAAGCGGCAGTCTCTTAGAAGACATCGCCCAAGCCAGAGCGCAAATAGAAGCCAGCAAAGCCCAAGCACAATTAGCCAGCCAGCAACTTGCCAGATATCAGGCCTTGGCCAAAGAAGGCGCCGAGTCACAAAACACGCTCCAGCAATACATCCAAAAACAAACCAGCGCCCAAGCCAACCTTCTAGAAGCTCAAAGGCGCTTGGAACAACGGCAAAAAAACAGGCAAACCCAGATCCAGCAGCGCACAGCAGCCTTACAACAGCAGCAGCAAGCTTTGCGGCAACAACAAAACGGCGCCCGCCCAGAAGAAATAGCCGCATCCGAAGCCCAAGTCGCCCAAGCCAAGGCGAAATTAGCCCAGTTAGCCAACGGCACCCGCCAAGAGCAGATCGATCGAGCCCAAGCGCAAGTTGCCCAGGCTGCTGCTCAAGTCCGCGGCTTTGAAATCCAACTGCAAGAAACTGCTGTCATCGCGCCCTTCACCGGAGTCATCGGCGACATACCAATAAAAGTGGGCGATTACTTGAAAACAGGCGATCCGATCGCCACTTTGACTGAGAATAAATTGCTCGACTTGCGGTTGTCAATTCCTTTAGAGCGTCAGCCTCAATTGCGGTTGGGGCTGCCAGTGGAAATGCTGGACGATCGAGGAAATGCGATCGCGATCGGTCAAATCAGTTTTATCTCGCCAAACGTCAGCGCCAATTCGCAAACAATCTTAGCTAAAGCCACCTTTCCCAACCCCAGCGGCGAACTGCTCAACCTCCAATTTGTCAAAGCTAAAGTCATCTGGCAAGAGAAACCGGGAATTTTAGTTCCTGTCATCGCAGTCACTCGCTTGGGCGGGCAAACCTTTGTGTTCACAGCTCAAAAACCGGAACAGCAAAAACCGGGAATGCCACCTTTGATCGCGCGGCAAAAACCAGTGAAATTGGGAACAATTCAAGGGAACAATTATCAAGTAATCGAAGGTTTGCAAGCAGGAGAAAAAGTTATTGTCGCAGGCATTCTCAACTTGACAGACGGCGCTCCGATTACTGCTCAAGAGCAAGCTGTTGGCGAAGGAGAAAAGACAAAATTACCAGTTGGAGGCAAAAATTAAAGTCTGAAATAAGATTGGTTTGTAGTGCGCCCCAAAGTCCGCAGAAAAGAGCGGACTGAAGCCCACACTACGAACTGCGGTCTGAGAACCGACTGAAGTAAATTAGTTGTAGGGTGCGGATACATCCACAATCCCTAAAACAAGATCGACAATCTGATAGATCCGCACCTGATACATGGGGGGTGAAAACAACCCTCCGTTTCACTCCACCCAACACTTTTTTCTAGCAATACTTTTTTTTGGGATTGTTGGTAGATCCGCACCCTACGACAACTGTCAACTGTCAACTGTCAACTGTCAACTGTTGAACAAATTTATGTTTGCAGACTTCTTTATTAAACGGCCTGTCTTTGCGAGTGTCTGCGCCTTAATTATCATTTTAGTAGGCGCCATCAGCATCCCCACACTGCCGATCGAACGCTTCCCCGACATCAGCCCCACCCAAATCAGCGTCACAGCCAACTATAGCGGGGCGAGTGCCGAAATTGTCGAAAATGCCGTTACGAACATCCTAGAGAGGCAAATCAACGGCGTAGAAGGGCTAAAATATCTCACTTCTAGCAGCAGTAATGACGGCACTAGCACCATTACCGCCACCTTCGATCCGTCGCGCAACAAAGATATTGCCGCCGTCGATGTCCAAAATCGAGTGTCAGTCGCCCAACCCCAACTACCAGATACCGTACAGCGCACGGGTGTGAGAGTTACCAAACAATCTAGCAGTCTCTTGCTGGCGATCGGCTTATTTACAGAAAAAAAACAGTACGACACCACATTTTTAAGCAACTACGCCGACTTGTATTTAACAGATGCTTTAAAGCGGATTAAAGGTGTTGGCGACGTGCGAATTTTTGGGGAACGCCGCTATGCTATGCGCCTGTGGATCGACCCCAATAAGTTAGCAGCTCGCGGTTTGACAATGCAAGATATAACCAGGGCGCTTAACGAACAAAACTTACAAGTTGGTGCCGGGAGAATTGGTCAAGAACCCGCCCCTGACGGGCAAATGTATCAAATAGATTTACGAGCCGAAAGCCGTCTCAAAGAACCCGCAGAATTTGAACAACTTGTTCTCAAAACAGAAGCAAATGGCACTACAGTTAAGTTAAAAGAAGTCGGAAGAGCGGAGTTGGGAGCAGAAAATTACAACTCTTTTCTGCGATTTAGAGGCAATGATGCCGTGGGTTTGGGGATTTATCAATTGCCGGGAAGCAATGCTTTGAATGTGGCTCATGCTGTCAAAATAGAAATGGAAAAACTCTCTAAAAGTTTTCCTCCTGGGTTGATACATCGAGTCGCGCTAGATACTACTTTGTTTGTCGAAGAGTCGATGGCTGAAGTGGTGAAGACGCTATTGGAATCAGTCGTGCTGGTGGTGATAGTAATTTTTGTTTTCTTGCAAGACTGGCGCACTACGATTATTCCGGCGATCGCCATTCCGATTTCTTTGATTGGAACCTTTACTTTTATCAAGATTTTCGGATTTACAATTAACAGTTTATCTCTGTTTGGTCTAACCTTAGCGACGGGGTTGGTGGTGGATGACGCGATTATTGTCGTAGAAAATATCGATCGCCTGATCCGCCAAGGAATGAATCCCCGCGAAGCAGCTTCCGAGTCCATGCGGGAGCTGTTTAGCGCTGTGATCGCGACTTCCTTAGTGTTGATGGCCGTCTTCGTACCCGTGGCATTTTTTCCCGGAACCACGGGAGCGCTTTACAAACAATTTGCGCTGACAATTGCCTTTTCTGTAACGCTTTCTACCTTTATTGCCATTAGCCTCACGCCTTCTCTTTCCGCTCTCCTGCTGCGCCGGGGACAGAAGTTTGGCGGCCCGCTGGGTTGGATATTCGATCGCTTTAATATTGCCATTGATTGGACGCGGCGGCAATACCGGCAGTCCCTAATATTTCTGGTGGGAATTAAGACAATTGTTACTCTGCTGTTCATCGCTTCTCTGGGAGTCACAGCTTGGCTTTATCTATCAGTACCCACAGCATTTATCCCAGAAGAAGATCAGGGATATTTCCTGACAATTATTCAAGGCCCCCAAGGAGTTTCGCTGCAATATACTCAGAAAGTAATGGACGAAGTAGAACGAGAAATCCTCAAACTTCCTGAAGTTGTCGGGACTTTCTCTGTCGGTGGCTTTGGTTTTAGCGGCAGCACTTCCAACCAGGGTATTATCTTTACTACGCTTAAATCCTGGAGCGAGCGTCACGGAGAAGGTCAAAGCGTACAAGCAATTATTGGTAAGTTGGGAGGTCTGCTTTCGGCAATTCCCGAAGCGAGAATTTTTCCGGTGAATCCGCCGGCAATTCAAGGTTTAGGTCAATTTGGAGGCTTCCAATTTCAATTGCAAGACCGCAAAGGTAACAGCGGTTTAGATGCTATGGTTCAGGCGATGGGCGGGATTTTGAAGCAGGCGAATCAGACGCCGGGATTGCAGGCGGTATTTAGTACGTTTGCTGCGAATACACCTCAGTTAATTGTGGAAGTCGATCGCAATTTGGCTAAGGCTTTGGATATTCCTCTTAATGATATTTTCAGTACGCTGCAAACGGCTCTGGGTTCGCAATATGTCAACGATTTTACTCTCCAGCAGCGCAATTATCGGGTGTACGTCCAGGCGGACAAACAGTTTCGCGCGAATCCAACAGATATTAGTAAATTGTATGTCCGCTCTGGCAAGAATGAAATGATTTCTTTGAGCAATTTGGTTAAGTTGACTCCGGTGGTGGGAGCCCAAACTGTCAACCACTACAATTTATTTAGGTCAATTGAAATTAATGGCTCTCCGGCTGCGGGAGCGAGTTCGGGACAGGCGATTCAAGCAATGCAAAAGGTGGCGGCTCAGGTTTTACCGTCGGGTTTTGGTTATGAATGGTCGGGGAGTTCTTTAGAAGAAATTGAGTCGGGGGGTCAAGCGCCAATTATTTTTGGTTTGGGGTTGATTTTTGTGTTCTTGGTGTTGGCTGCTCAGTACGAAAATTATGTCGATCCTTTCATTATTTTGCTATCGGTGCCTCTGGCAATTTTGGGTGCACTTTTAGCTCAGTCGCTGCGGGGTTTGGCGAATGATGTTTATTGCCAAATTGGTTTGGTGATGTTGATTGGATTGTCGAGTAAAAATGCGATTTTAATCGTGGAGTTTGCTAACCAGTTGCGGGAGCGGGGATATCCAATTGCTAAGGCAGCAGTTGAGGCATCTCAAGAGCGTTTGCGACCGATTTTGATGACTTCTTTGGCGTTTGTTTTGGGGATTCTTCCTCTAGTTAATCCCGAAGGTGCGGGTGCTGCGAGCCGCCGATCGCTCGGGAATGCGATCGCGGGCGGGATGGTGGTTTCTACTGTCTTGAGTTTGTTTGTGGTGCCGGTGCTGTATGTGGTGATTGTCTCGGCTCGCGCTCGCTTTACAAAAAGCGATCGCCCGGAACATCCGCCCCACGATGACACAAATTTGGATGGGAAAACTGCTCCCCGCTCTGAGGTTGAGCGCGATCGAGTAGCGCCGCTTTAACCGCTCGGTGCGATCTCTGTTAACGCTCTTAAGTGAACCGTATTCATATATAATGCCGGTGCAACCGGAAACGATAGGGCGATCGAGGGAAACTGCAAAATATCTGTTGCACTGCTAATTTGCCGTTTCCCAACAATTTTGAAAATTTGGGTTTGAGGAGATGTGGGTTTTGACAAGGACTCGGATTATGAGGAAGCAACCTATTTTAGTAACGAGCAATATATGTCTCAATCAATTCTCGAATTCGATCGCACTTTCTACTCATATCCCTGCACTTCGCGAGTAGCAATTGACGATTTAAGCCTGAAAATTCCCTCCGGGAAACGCTGCGGGCTGATCGGTCAAAACGGCTGCGGCAAAACCACCTTGTTTCTGCTAGCCAACGGCTTGTACCAACCGCAACAGGGAATCATTCGCTGGGAAGGCGAAGCCTTTAGGTACGATCGCAAATCTCTGAGCGAACTGCGCCAACAAATCGGACTCGTATTTCAAAATCCCGAACATCAGTTAGTCGCTTCCACGGTAGAAGAAGACATCTCCTACGGATTGTACAATCAAGGATTGCCAGAATTTGAAATTGCGCAACAGGTGCAACAGGCGATCGAGCAATTCGACTTAAGCGAACTCGCCCGCGAACCAATCCACAACCTCAGTTTAGGACAAAAAAAGCGAGTTTCGATCGCCGATATCATGGTACTCCAGCCGAAACTGCTACTGCTAGACGAACCTACCGCCTATCTCGATCCGCGCCACACGCGACAACTAATCGGTTTGCTCAAACAAATCCACGCAGCCGGAACCACCATACTTTTGGCAAGTCACGACCTCGATTTCATCTACCGCTGGGCTGATTGGGTGTTTGTGATGGATCGAGGTAAACTAATTCTCGAAGGCACGCCGGAAACCGTTTTTGCTCAGCGGGATGTCTTGGAACAATTGCAGCTTGGCGTACCGCTGGCGATCGAACTAATTGACCAAATAAAGGATCTCGTCGATGGAGATGGTAACTCAAAACTGCCCAATTTCGAGGAATTGCAACAACAAATTTTACAGTGGCGCCGGCGCGGTTAATCACCCGATCGTTTACGCTAAAACTGCTAAAAGTTTCAGGGTTTAAGCGCTGATAGTTAAAAACCCGGCTTCTCCAAAATATTTGTTTTTGAATTACGAAGCATATCCCAATCAACCCGGTTTCTGATGTCATATCATGTGCGGTCGATTACCATAGCAATGACAGTGTACCTTACTTATTAAGGTCAATCGACCGGACATGACATCATATTTTAACTCAAGGCTAAACACCAAGTAATTAACTGAAAATTACTGCAAAATTGTAGCAGTTTCATCTACTATTTTTTGTTGTTTGTAAAGTTCCTTAAACTTGCGCTGCTGGTGGTTGTGGTCTACGATCGGATCGGGATAATGAAGCAGACGGCGTTCTATTGGCGAAATATTTCCAGTTAGCAAAAATTTCGTATCAACTCGGCGCAATTCTGGCACCCAGTGCCGAATATATTCCGCTTCTCGGTCAAATTTTTGAGCTTGACTGGCGGGATTAAATATGCGCAAAGGTTTCGGGTCCATCCCGCTCGACGCGCTCCACTGCCAGCCGCCATTGTTAGCAGAAAGGTCGCCATCAATCAATTTTTGCATGAAGTATTTTTCACCCCACTGCCAGTTAATAATTAAATCTTTGGTGAGGAAACTAGCGACTATCATGCGACAGCGATTGTGCATCCAACCACTCTGATTTAACTGTCGCATTGCGGCGTCGATAATGGGATAACCTGTTTTGCCCCTGCACCAAGCTTGAAACAACTTTTCATCGTTCTCCCAAGGAAAGTCTTTGAATATTTGACGGTAGGGCCCATCTGCTAATTCAGGGAAGTTATACATGGCGTGTTGGTAAAATTCCCGCCACGCTATTTCCTGTTGCCAAGTGCGGATACTTGCGCGCGCTTCTTCGCTGCGACAAGTTTCCATAACTATCTCCGTAGCTTGCCAAACAGTGCGGATGCCTATGACACCAAATTTGAGGGCGGCGCTGAGTTGGGATGTGCCGCTAACTGCTGGAAAATTGCGCCGATCTTGATATTCGTAAATTGTGCGATCGCAAAATTCTTCTAATTTTGCTCGCGCTGCATCTTCTCCGGGTTCTATGACTAAGGGACTTTCCCAAATAAATCCCAAACTAGCCGCTGTTGGCAGTGTTTCAACTGCCCCTGCTTGGTTGGCAATTTCTTGTTCTTCTGCGGTTAATCCGGTCATTAATTCCAGATAAGTTATCGGCAGCGTCTCAACTGGTTGGGCTTTTGGTTTGTTGCTCCAATTTTTCCAAAACGGGCTATAAACTGTGTAGGGGTTTCCTGTACCGCTGCGAATTTCGTCAGGGGCGTGCAGGATTTGATCCCAAAAGTTTTTAACTTTAATTCCTGCTTGTTGCAGGGCATTTGATACGGCTAAATCGCGCTCTTTTGCATAGGGTTCTACATCCCAGTTCCAAAATACTTCCTTAGCATTAATTGCTGTTGCTAATTTTGGTATTCCCAAAGTAGGGTCATCTTGAATTATCAGCAACTGGCTGCCTAATTCGCTGTAACGCGACGATAGTTTTTGCAAGCAGCCGATCATGTATGTGACTCTCGCGGGTGCTACATCAGATCGATCCAGAATATTGCGATCTAGACAAAAAATCCCGACTACTTTCTGGCTTTCTTGGCGCGCCGCTGCAAGTCCAATGTTGTCAGAAATACGCAAGTCGCGGCGGTGCCAAAATAAAATTAGATTTGACATTCGATTGCAGATTTTAGATTTTTTGTTTGAGATTTTTTCCCACGGATTGAGCCATGGTATGCTTAGAATGCAGAGCTTTTTAGAGTTTATAGCTTGCTTGTTGCTTCAAGATGCACATAAATTAATCCCGGGAATTGTTACCAAATTCAGGACTGACGCATTGTCTCAAAGAAACCGGGTTTTTGGCCGAATTTGCGATCGCAGCGAAAGATTTTTGGAAAAAACCCGGTTTCTGCGTAAGCCCTAAAAGTAGTTTAAGTCAAAAAGGGACGCGCCAAGAAAAAGCTAGAAATTGATTTGGCGTCAATTGGTTCGCCAGCTAAGATCGCTTTTTCTAATTCTTCTGGAGTGAATAAAACTGTCTCCATATCTTCATCATCGTCTTGTTCGGGCGGCTTTTCCAGTTTTTCCAAATCTTGAGCTAAAAAAGCATAAATAATTTCGTCCGAATAACCGGGGGCGAGCATAAATTTGCCTAATTCCCGCCATTTTCCGGCGCGATATCCGGTTTCTTCTTCGATTTCGCGTTTGATAGTTTCGGCGGGGCTTTCGTTGATTTCGACTGTACCTGCGGGAAATTCTAAAATTCTCCCTTTGGCGGCGAAGCGGTATTGTCTCACCAAAACGAGTTTACCTTCGGGGGTGACGGGAACTGCAAGTGCTCCGCCCGGGTGGCGAATACATTCCCAGTCGCCTTCGGAACCGTTGGGAAGGCGGAGGCTGGCTACATCAAAGTTGAATTTGCGCCCTTGGTAGAATAGGCGCTGTTTGAGCAGTTGGGGTAGTTCTTGACCGATCGACATAAGCGACAAGCTAATAATGTTTGATTGCACCGATTTAAGATATGATAGGCGATCGCCGCCCGGAAATTTGCTCAATTTCTACACTTTCATGTTTTCCACTCCGGAACAGTCTACATTTTTCAGGAGTTGGGCGATCGCACTTTTGGTCACTGGATGCACCCAATCCGGCGCAATTTCTGCCAAAGGTACTAATACAAAAGCTCTTTGGGTCATCCGGGGATGAGGTAAAGTCAATGTCGGAGTTTCTAAAATTAAATCATCGTACAGCAGCAAATCCAAGTCGATGGTTCTCGGCCCCCATTTTTCACCGCGAATCCGATTAAATTGTTTTTCAATTTCTAATAAAGTTGCTAGCAATTGTTGTGGTTGTAGCGCAACTTCTAGGATGGCACAGGCGTTAATGTAATCGGGTTGAGGCGGCCCGACGGGGGCGGTTTGATACCAGCTAGAATGGGATTTTACGGCGATTCCTGGGGTGTTGTTGAGAGTTGCGATCGCACTTTTGAGTGTGGCGAGGGAGTCACCCAAGTTGCTGCCGAGGGCGATCGCACATTTTGTTGATTTCATTGGTTATTGGTTATTGGTTATTGGTGATTGGTGATTGGTGATTGGTTATTGGTTATTGGTGATTGGTGATTGGTGATTGGTGATTGGTGATTGGTGATTGGTGATTGGTGATTGGTTATTGGTTATTGGTTATTGGTTATTGGTTATTGGTTTTCGAGTAACGCGGGGCGGGTTGAGCGATATCCTTCGCCACCTCAAAATATTTCGGGTTTAATCCGCCCCTACCAGCCATATTTTTGCGGGAAACTCGACTTTACAAAATATTATTTTAATCTCAGCTTAATAGAGTGTTAAATTTTATTTATTATCATTGACACGTGTCAGCATTTAGTTTCAAAAATAATGAATTTGCATCGGCGCTTATGTTCAGGCTTTATTTTAGCAACGGTTTTTTTGGTCGCAAGTATATCAGTATCTTTCGCCGAAACGAAGGAGAGCTATCTTATCCTAAATTCGGACGAGAGTCAATCTTATGCAAATTTAGTGGAGCAGGCGTCCGAGTTGGCCGCATTGTCGATCGCCCGCCAGTTTGAAGCAAACCCAGGATTAACAGAAGTTACAGTGATAGTTACAGCCGATCGCAGCCGACAGCTTGTTCCGCTTTTGCGATCGAGAGTATCCCGCAGCCAGTGGCAGAAAAATTCCAGAATCGAACAATGGACTAGATATTTTGGGGATGCTCAATACCTGTTGGGATTCAGAGATAGCTATATTTCGTCGGCAAATTCAGGGCGATCGCAAAGGATTAATGTACCCGGGCCTAGCCGGCCAGTATCCCGACAAAACGATCCGGCTTTTCGAGATGATTGATGTCCTGTCCGGTTAATTACCATAATAAAAACGGTTCGTAGTGCGGAAGGGAGTCCGCTCCATCTGGCGGACAAAAACGGTTCGTAGTGCGGAAGGGAGTCCGCTCAATCTGGCGGACAAAAATGGTTCGTAGTGCGGAAGGGAGTCCGCTCCATCTGGCGGACTTAAGTCCGCACGCGCGAACAAATATTTAATGTATTTTTAACCCAAAGATTCCCCTAATTTAATTAACCAAAACTTTAACTATCCTTAATTTAACAGTAGTAAATTTCTATAGGAGACTCGTCTGACTAGGGATGTTGGGTTGAATAGGAATTTATGTCTAAAATAACTCGCCGACAACTGTTAATTTTTTTCGGTAGCAGTGCAGCTACCACCGTGCTTGCTCCTAAGCTAACTCAAACATTGTTCGGCATCAATTCCAGCGCTGCCGAAGCTGCTTTAAGTCCGCTATCTTTCACTCCGTTAAGACTACCTCATCCGCTACCAATTTATCGAGAACTGTCGAGTTTCATGCCTGCGGCTTTGAACGGACAGGGCACAGTGATGGCGGCCTCGCAAGATACGAAATTAACCAGCTACAGCGTGGTTGACGATGTGGTTGTACCGCCGGAATACGAACGTTATGTGATTCTGCGCTGGGGCGATCGCGTTTTCCCCGATCCAGCAGACTATTTCGGCTACAACAACGACTATACAGGCTTCGTAGGTCTGCGCGGCAGCAATGACGACGGCTATCTGTGGGTAAACCACGAATACGTATCTTTCCCGATGTCGAAAGTGGCGCCGGAAGCCCCGGCGGATGTGGCATCTTTCCCGGCGACCGATCGCGCCGTCCTCGGTTTAGACTTATCCGTAAAGAATCGGGCTACCCTAGGCGAATTCCTGTACAATCTCGGTGGTTCCATCGTCCGCATCACCAAACAAGCTGACGGACGCTTTGTCGCCATTCCCCGCGACTCCCTCAACCGACGCATCCACGGACTTTCCGGCCTCGGAATCAACAGCCAGCGTGCGGACAAATACAAAGATGTCACCTCCTGGGGAACCAGAGGAGGCGACGACAAATATCTGACAGGTACGGGCCCGGCAGCCACCCAAGTTTTCGCCCAAGTCAACAGCGATGGACTGGGAAACCGCATCATCGGTACAGCCTACAACTGTTCCGGCGGCACCACCCCTTGGGGGACAATCCTCTCCGCCGAAGAAAACTTCCAAGGTAGCGAACTATTCTTTGTGGGAGTTCAGGAAAACATCAAACCCAACGGCGGCCAAACCAGCTACGCCAAGGGCACTACGGGCGAAGAATTCGGCTTAGTCGGCGAAAAATACGGCTGGATGGTGGAAGTCGATCTCCAAGATCCGAATTTCCGCCCCCGCAAACATACTGCTTTAGGCCGTTTCCGCCACGAAAACGTCGCTATTCGTGCCGAAGCAGGCCGCAAGTTAGTAGTGTACATGGGAGACGATCGGCGCGGCGGACACACCTGGAAATTTGTCAGCAACGGTACTGTCGCAAATCCCGCTGATAAAAGCAACAGCAGATTATTAGAAGACGGCGTTTTATACGTCGCCCAATACAACCGCAACGGCGCCGGAAGATGGCTGCCGCTGGCATTAAATAGCCCGACCAATCCAGTCAGTCCTTCTAAAGTTGGCGAAGCCGAATTAGCAAGTTTTGGCAAAGCTCAAAGAGATGCTAATACTCGCTTACCAAAACGTGCCGGAATAGCTGGTCAAACCGAAGACGGCGGTTCTTTTGTCGCAGATACAACTAATGAAGCAACAGCACTTGCTGGCTACAGAAATAAAAGTCTTGCTAATTTTTATACGAGCCAAGGTGCGGTTTTAGTTGATGCTTTCTTAGCTGCTAATTTGATTGGTGGAACTCCGACGGCGCGGCCGGAAGATTTGGAAGTTAATCCTACTACTAAGGAAGTTTTCATTTCTTATACAGACGGTGCACCGGGCAGCGATGGTTATCCAGATTCTCGGATTTTTACTGTTGCTAAATACGGTAGTGCACTCAATAGCACTCAGCAGTCGGGAGGAATTTACAAAATAATTGAAGACAGTGCCGATGGTGCTGGTTTGACTTTCCGCTGGCAGCGTTTTGTGCAAGGTGGAGAAGCCGGAACAGTAGCTGGCGCGGGATTTGCGAGTGTTGACAATTTGGCTTTTGACCCTCAAGGCAATATTTGGGGTGTGACTGATATGTCTACTTCTACGCACAACGGTTTTGACGTGGGTGCTGTTGGTAAGCAAAATGCGATCGACCACACGAAGACTGGAAACGTGTCAGATTTTACGGGTGTTTTCGGCAACAATTGGCTGTTTTACATTCCGACTTCTGGGCCGAATGCGGGAAGTGTAATTCCCTTTGCACAAGGCCCGAATCGGTGCGAAATGACGGGGCCGACTTTTGTCGGAGATACGCTGGTGATTTCGGTGCAGCATCCGGGGGAAGATTGCCCGATCGATGATGGTACTGTGTTGCGCCGACAAATTGAGATGTTGGATTTAAACGGTGCTGTTTTCAATCAAACTCGGACTGTTGCTCGCGGCAGTTTGTGGCCTAGTAATATTGAAAATGACAGGCGTCGTTCGCCGATGCCGTCGGTGATTGGGATTCGCCGCGTGCGAACAAGTCCCACTGGCCAGTTTGTCTAGAGCCATCTGCTAGATTATACGCGATCGTCTGTAGGGACACGGCATTGCCGTGGGGAGCATCTCAGTTTTGCATTTGTAGTGCGAGCTCTTAAGCTCGCACTCAAAGAAAAAATGCTTTTTGCAAAACTGAGATGCTCCCATTGCCGTGTCCTTAGTTGTCAGAATAGGTATTACTTCGTTTGGCGCGACACCTAGCCAAAAGTTCAGGTTATTTCCTCCACCTATAGTCAGCCGCCAGCTAGCCATTTAGCTAATTCAAGACTCAACTAAAAGCTAGAACCTATTTGGGGAGATTTTTTTTAGGATTGAAGCTGTGAAAAAGAGATACAATCCACAGTCAATTTTATTAAAAAAATATGACCAAAGTAGATGAATTAGTCCAAAAAATGTTAGACCTTGATGAGGATACTCTCAAAGCACAGCTTGGAATCCGCGCCCAAGCAATAGCGCAAGATACAACGGCGCGATCGGCTTCTCTGGAGAGTCTGGAGGATGATTTAAATGCGACTCCCAGAGGTGGAATTCCCGATCGTGCTGATGTAGATTTTGGCGACAAGTTTTTCAATAAATTAAATATCAAATCCTATGATTTGATGTGTGGCGAACTCTTAGACCCAGAACTGACAGCCAAAATTGCGGCAAGCTACAAAGAAAACTCTGATAAAGCAGCGGCATTTTTAGCCCCGAGTTTAGCAAGTCAACTCAATTTACCTTTTTCGATCGCCGCGATTGTTGCAGTGTTGATTATCAAAACACTGGTTTCGGCAAGTTCTACAATGGCCTCAACCACATCGGAAACAATTTGCGAAGTTTGGAAAAAAAAGCTAGGAATTGAACCGTGCGATCGCATCAATCAGACAGATAATGACCCAGCTCAACGGCGAGCATTAGAAGATGTAGGCGCTCGCGGTACAGTTACCCTTCAGGACGCTCCAGGCTGTTCAACCGCTGTAGTCCGCCTGCTAGACAAGCAGCTTATTGAAGAAATGAACAAGATAGAGCCCAACTGTCTCGTAAGTTTCGCCGAGCTCGATGTAGAACTCGGTGAGGGCGTTCACCCTTTTCTTCAGCTTCCCGCAAAAACAGCACTCGCTCAGGCTATTCGCGATCGGGGTCAAAAACTGCTCGTCAATTCAGCTTACCGGACGATCGCACAACAACAATTTCTATTCACTCGTGGCTCCAGTTGCGGTTATGACCGCGTTGCGGAACCAGGCTCTAGCGAGCATGAAAGTGGTCTAGCCTTCGATATCGAAGATCCTGAAGGCTGGAGTTCTTTTTTAGAAAATTATGGCTGGTATTGGCCTGCATATGCTAACGACCTATGCCACTTCGAGTATCAAGGAAGCGACAAGCAGGACATTAGAGGTACTGCTGTACTAGCCTTCCAAAAACTGTGGAACCGACACAATCCCAGCGAACAGATTGACCAGGATGGTGCAGTTGGGCCTGCTACGAAAGAAAAACTCAACAAATCACCTGTAGAGGGTTTCTAAATAGTTGAGAATCCCAATGAGAGTTTAGATGTTAGAATTAAGTCCACCTACAACACGCCAGGACAAATCACGATGGAACGGGTGCTGGAAATCTTCCCTGATGGGAGTCTTTATGAAATGGAAGGTGAGGTGGCGGTAAAGGCGATCGCCACCCAAGGACAAGTGAAATTGCTCTCAAAAGCTTTGCGCTCCACATTAGCTAAAACATTTATTAATGCCCCTCCCGATAAACTTCCTCCTCAAGTTATGGAAATAGGAGTGCGGGGAGGGATGACAATTAACCAAGATGGGTTAAACCTGATTAAATCCTTTGAAGGATTGTATCTGGATGCGTATCTTGACCCCATTGGAATTCCCACAATTGGATACGGACATACTCAAGGCGTAGAAGAGGGAATGACAATTACTGAAGCCCAAGCTGAGGAGTTGCTCAGAAAAGATTTGGCAGAATTTGAAAGCGCTGTATCTGAGGCTGTGGAAGTTGAGATCGATGAAAATCAATTCTCAGCTTTAGTGTCTTTTAGTTTCAATTTGGGTGCAGGATCTCTATTCGAGTCAACTTTGTTAAAGCTGTTAAATCAAGGAGATTTTCAGGGTGCGGCCGACCAATT
>NZ_JAUBOJ010000084.1:0-14909 GCF_036700185.1 Microcoleus sp. BM001215392
GGGTGCATCTCATTTTTGCAAATATCTTCGTAGGGGCGAAGCATGACCTCCGTAAATCTCTGCTTATTACTAATAAATTGCCTGCGGTCATGCTTCGCCCTTGCCACATTGAGATGCACCCTTGCATTCCTCACTTTTTTACCAGAAAGAATTGGTGGAAAGCTGGAACCATTTTAGGGAGAAATTAAAATCAGACGATTCATTATATCATGTCCGATAGATTGACCCAATAAGTAAAGTTTGTAGTGCGGACTTGGGTTCTCCGCATAAAGCGGACTACAAACAGTTTTTGTGATGGTAATCAACCGGACATGATATTACTCCAATCCTCGGACTTCCTTTGTTAAGTGCTATCAACCGATTCCTCAAAGATTGGTGCAATTGGAGTCTGCTACAAATTTAGTTGATGGCGATCGTGGTTGGAGTAAACTGTTCGACATTCAAACTGCACTATTTGTGGGTCAGACTCCATACTGCAAGGGGTTGAGGCAATAAAATTAAATCACTAACAGCTTAGTCCCCAATTTTTATCTGCTAGCTTGCTTCTGAATTTTGGGTTTAACAGCTTCGGAAGATTTGACGATCTTAGAAATGTCAGGTTTGATCAATTCTGGGAATGGTGGCTGAAGGTTGTGAACTTCGATATCCATTCCCAGCGGCAGAGGTGGAAGCTGGGGCAGGTCATTTTCCAAATCTTTGAGCCCCCTAGCACTTAGTGTTTCCACGATTTTCGGCATTTGGGGTATTTTGGCGGTTTCCAAACTACCGATCATTTTCGCCATCGCGAATTCTAGCTGAGAACCAGGGTCGATCGCCACCCAACCTTGGTCAGTCATTTGCCGGATCTCGAAGTGCAAGTGAGGCCCTGTAGACATTCCGGTACTGCCGACGCGCCCGATCGTATCTCCTTGTTTCACCCACTCTCCGGGTTTGACAAACAGTTCCGAAAGGTGTCCGTAGAGAGTTTCTTGAGACTTTTTGCTGTGGTTGAGCACCACTGTCAAACCGTAACCTCCCAACCAATCGGCGATCGCCACTTGACCAGCATAAGCCGCGAGCACCGGAGTTCCCATCGGGGCCCCCAAGTCTGTGCCGGTGTGAAACCTGCCATTACCGCTGAGCGGATGAGTTCGCCATCCAAATGCCGAAGTAATTTCTGCTGCAATAGATAGGGGAAACAGCAGGCTGGTGTTGCCATTTCCGGGCATTCCTAAAGGACGGGGCGTGAGATTGTAGTAAGCAAACCCTGTATTGCTGCCGCTGCTGACGCTAATGGCACCGACTTGCACGGGCCCGAGTCCCATGCTGGGCGAGCTAGCACCGCCGCCGTAAGATGCAGGGTTAGTAGAGTATCCAGCGCCTGCGGAGTACCCGCTGTCTGCGGAGTACCCGCTGTCTGCGGAGTATCCAGCGCCTGCGGAGTATCCGCCGTCTGCCGAGTAGGCTGGCGGTGCATAAGCTGATTGGGCCTGGTTTGAACCACCCCAAATCTGGTTGCTGATTGGTGGGACGGCTTGACCGACTTTGCCGCTGATACGAACGCTATTATTTTCGGCAACAGTTCCGGGAATAATGTTCGGTAGGCTCCCTGGAGTGTTCCCGGGCCCGCCCGCTGGCAGATTTTGAGGCTTAGGGGGTGCAATATAGGAGCTGCGGGCGATCGGGGTTTCGGGGCTGTAGCTGCCAGGATCGGCTTCTGCTGTGGCGGGTTCGTTCGCAGCAACAGGCCCGCACAAACCGCCAACTCCTTGTCCTGATGAGAGGGAACCTTCGCAGCCGGTCGATCGTTCTGCAAACTCGATGGTTGTTGGCGCTTCGTAGCCGCCGTTCGCGCCAGCACTGTAGTCTGTTGTGTCGGTTTCGGCGCGGGCTGCTGGGTTAACTGGCGCTTCAAAAGGAGGTTCCTGGGCTGTGGCTTCTGGAAGGGGAATCAGCGCAGGTTCTGGTAGATAAAATTGAGCCGGAGGTGTTTCTGTGACGTAATCTGACGCTGTGCTCGGAACTTCTGCTTGCGGTGCAGGGTCTGGTTGTGGCTGTATTTCGCTGGCTGTCGGCTGCGGGGGCGCTAGAGGAGCTTCAAATAGCGGCTGGAGCTCTGCTGCGCCGGGGACGGCTTGTTCTGCTGGCGGTGTTTCGGTTTGGGCCCAAACTATGCCTTTGCTGAGCAGTCCCAGACTGGCAAGGCAACCCAGTCCCACCAGCAGTGAGCGTTCGGACAAAAGGCGCGATCGGGTTTGGGCGCCTGTGGGGTGATTTTTTTGCTGTTTGGTGTTCAAAGGGGTTGTTATTTGCTTGTCTGGAAAGGGTTTCACGATTTTTTTTTCCCAACTCAACAGGGGGCGCAAGGAGATCGAATTTAGTGGGTTTGAAATTTGAGATGTAGTCCATACCAGATGGATTTGGCTCTCTAGAATCTTGCTCTCAAGTTTCGGGCTGCTCGCGACAGGAGTCGCAAAGCCAGTATCTTTTTTTGGGCGGGGTCTGGATCGAATCTATGGCAATCTTTTTCTATATACAGACTTAACTGATTTTACCGGGCTTGAGGCAATTTTTTTCGTGTCGAACCAGCTCGCAGCTTGTTGTGTCGAGTCGCCTTCCATATCTTAGTTTTTGCGATCCCGATCGCACCGATCCGCTGCGCCTGTGACCAAAAATAATTGGTTTAAAGCCAGAACCCTTGTAGGGAGAAATTAAAAAAAGACGATTCATTATTCCAATCCTTGGACTTCCTTCTTAGAGGTCGCCCTTCGAGGTCAACCCTTTGGCTTCGCTTGGGGGGCAAGCTGTCACAGGTCAACTGTCACAGGTCAACTGAATGAAAGTCACACTGATAATAGCGCTTTGGCGTTCGTGTCTGTTAATTAAGCTGCGGTCGATTCCACACATAAATCTATAGCCTTTCTCAGAAAGATCAGGTACGCATGGGCATGGGCCCCGGCCGGCCATGGGCCCCGGCCGGGCATAAGATTAGCGGGCATACCTCACTTTTTTGAGAAAGGCTGTATGTTTCAATCAATTATTCCCCAAAAGTCAAATTCTACCTCGCTCTGCCGATTTCCCTATCTGCCGGCAGCTCACCTCTGTTGGGTCAGAGAAAAACTACGCAGCCTCGGCTTGGTGGGTTAACTGCCGAGAAATCCCGGTTTTTTTGATGGCAGATATGGAATATTTAAACTTGGCTGGCAAAGTTGTCGATCGTTCACTACGAAGCTGTGGTGCATTTAAATTAGATATTTGGGGCGGGCCTTCGATCGCCTGCTCGACTCATCGTTTGATGATTTATTAACATACAATTTAAATACATAACAGCTTACAAGACAAGCTAATTGATCCGCTTGGAGAAGGATAAGTTTAATGACTGTAGCTGGCGATCGCGTGACAAATTTTCTTAATTCTGACGGCGCCGGACAACCTGAGGGGAGCAGTTGGCAGTGGCAAACCTCCGGAGGCTTGCCTTATCTAACTTGCAGCCTGCTGTCTCGGTGGTCTCACGGCTTTTTTACTCGCGATTTCTCGCCCTCGGGACCGATCGAACTCACGGAAGTTCTGGCGCCGGGAGCTGCGGTTTACCGCCTCCAACAGATACACGGCAATGCGGTACTCAAAACCAGTCAGTTGTCGCCCATGGTGGCGTCGGTACCGTCCACCGCTACCCCCACCTATGCAGAGGCTGATGGTTTGGTAGCTTCGGGAGATTTGGAGGCGCTGTGGGTTTGCTCGGCAGACTGCGTGCCGGTGCTGATTGCTGACAGCGGTACGGGACTTGTAGCCGCGGTTCACGCGGGTTGGCGCGGGACTGCTGCTAAGATATTACCAGAGGCGATCGCTCAACTTTTGGCAGCCGGCAGTCAACTAGAAAATCTGAAGATTGCTATGGGGCCGGCGATCGCTGGAGAGGTTTACCAGGTATCTGTGGAAGTGGCAGCGTCTCTTGGAGCGACGATTGCTCCGGAGAGTGCCGTTAGTGCGACAGCCGACGGCATCTGCGAGTTTTTGCACCAACTGCCAGAATCGCCCTTACTGACCGATCCGGAGCCGTCAAAGGTACGTGTGGATGTTCGCCTCTGCAATGTTCTGCAATTGCAACAATTGGGAATCGATCGCTCTCAAGTGGCGCTGGCTCCTGTTTGTACTTATTCTGACTCGGCTCGCTTTTTTTCCTACCGCCGCGATGGACTTAAAAAAGTCCAGTGGTCGGGAATTGTCAGCGCCAGCAGGACAAGTCCCTGCTGAAGGCCTTGGGCACCAGCTAAAAATTTAGACGGCAAAGGTAAAAATAAACATCTTTGAATAAATGATTTTTGAACTGCCAATGCCGAATTTATTCTACCTTTTGCCTTCGTAAGGTTTGCTGGTTCCTGTCTCAAAACACTAAAAACTAGCAGCAAAAATTTTGGGAAAGCGGCAAGAGCCCCCGCCCCGCTTTCCTCTCTTGTTAAGATTGCCCTATAACAAGAGCGTTCAGCGGGTTATTACAATGAGTGAGCCAACTCCCTATCAACTGCTTGAAGTCGATGAAGATGCTTCCTTTGATGAAGTGCAAGAGGCGCGCACGCGCAAAGCCGAGCAGTACAGCGGTGACAAGAAACGTTTGGAATCGATCGAGGCTGCTTACGACGCGATTCTCATGGATCGACTGCGCCAGCGACAAGAAGGTAAAATTAAAGTGCCAGAACGCATCCGCTTTCCTGAGCGCCTGACTCCGGCACCCGCTAGCTTTACTCCATCTCCTCCTACGGGCAGCCCAGCTTGGTTGCAGCGCCTGATCGATACTCCTAGTCGATCGGACATTTTGTGGCCGGCCGGGGTATATGCGGGATTGGGCGGACTGAGTATTTATCCGGCGGCTAATGATTCTTTACTACAGTTGACTCTGGCTCTGGGAGTCGGCTCTTGTCTTTATTTTGTTAATCGCAAGGAACAAAAATTTGGTCGGGCCGTGCTGCTGACTGTGGCTGGCTTGGTTATAGGTTTGGTACTGGGAGGTCTTATGGGCCCTTTGCTCGGTACGGCATTTATCACAACAGAGAAATTTATCGCTTTGTTTACGTTTTTAATTCTGTGGCTGGTCAGCGGTTTTCTGCGATAGTCATTAGTTATTAGTCATTAGTTATTAGTCATTGGTTATTAGTTATTAGTTATTAGTCATTAGTCCTGCCGTCAGCAACTAATAACTGTGAAACTACAACTTCGGACAAATCAGCTCAGCTAACAATTAATAACTAATGACTGAGTAGGTTGACATCAATAAATGTCCTGAAGTGTGATGGCGAGCAACGCTCTAGGGAGCGCTCTGTTATCAAAGCAGTCAGAAAGACTTGGACTGCTTTGTCGATCGCAATCAGCAACAGATATTGCCACCTCATTAATAACTAATGACTGATAACTGATGACTGAGTTCTTGGGACAACGGTAATGACTGATGACCCGACGACCGGCTTCGGCTACGCTGGCTCATAAGTCGCCCAAGTGTGAGCTTCGACTGCGCTGAGCTTGGGCGGGTTTCGGCTACACGGTAACTGAGCGTTGCCTTGTAGTTCAACCACAAGTCGAACTACAAGGCAACGCTAATGACCGCAGGACTGCTGTTGGCGAGCTGTTGAAGTGCTCGCACTCCTGACGGCCCGACGGCCAGACGGCAGGACTAATTTTGATTAGATAAAATCATTTCAACTGCTTCGCTCAAATTGTTGGCAATTAAATCTGGTTGGTGCATTTCTAGTTGGGTGCGATCGCGAATTCCGCACAAAACACCAATTACCTTGACACCGTGGGTTTTCGCTGCTACGATATCCGCCTCGGTATCCCCCACCATCCAAATGTCAGAAGCTGGCGGCAGTTCGGCTAGAGCTTTTGCCATCAGCAGGGGCTTATCTTTAACATCCCCAGTTTTGACGTAATCGTTGGGGAGGCAATAGCGGCGGTTTTCTGGGAAAAATCCCCCTAAATGACAGCGGGTGAACGCTTCGTCTAGTTCCCTGACGCGGCGCATAGTCATGACGGCTAAGTCTACTCCAGCACGCTGCACCTTCTCCAAGGTTTCTACGGCGCCCTGAACAGGTCGATCGTAAATCAGGTAGGGGAGAGTGTGGACAGTTTGACGCCGTTTTTGGGCAAATTCCACGGCTTGGGCTGCATCTAGGCCTGACAAGATGCCGATTTCTGTTTCGGGAACCCGCGCCCGCTTCATGTCCCAAAACTCGGTTTTCGGTAGCTCGGAGACTGGTTGATCGTCGCGTTGAGTCTCGGCCAGACACTGCTGGTAAACTCGGTAGTAGCGATCGGACACGTCCATTATTGGGCCGTCAAAGTCGGTAATAAGTCTCAGCATTTACCAGAGTATTTTTAAGATTTTCTACAAATTGTTCAAGATTATATCAATTAAAGGTAACAGCTTTTTTTGCGAAACTTGACACAAATACCCCGAGGATGTAATGTTTATATAAATGGTGCTAATTAAAGGAAACAGTTAAATTAAACTGTGCTAACCCTCCAATGTAGCGGTGGCAACCAATATCAGGGAATCTACAATTTAAGATGTGCTGCACAAATAGTGTTCGCCGCTACCTATTGTTAATAAATCTAAGTCTAAATCCAGGCTGCGTTTGACTGCAATTGCTCAAAAAAAAATAGTCAAATTAATATTTTTTATTTGTTGTGCAAATCAGTAAAAAAATTCTGGGAAAATCTCAAGTTTACTGTTTCGATAAATGAGCGATCGGTAACACTTGTAGGTATTCGCCCGGACAAAAATTATCTGAAAAATATCAGTCAAACACCAACTAATTTTATCTGCTAATTTGAGAGTGATGCTCTATAATAACAAGATGCTTTCAACATTAAGTTTAGAGAGCAGCCAGAGAAGTATTAATATCCTTCTTAGTAAGCTGTTATCCTTACGCAGTCTTGAATATTTGGTAGTCGATCGGAAACTTGAAATTCAAGAAATTTCTTTGAACGTCCAAAATTTTGCCGACATTCCTGAGGAAGTAAGCAAAGGAAAAGATGTGCGCGAGAGTTTTCCCGAACTGATCGGACTTGAAGAAATCCTGGAAGATATAATTCAAGGACGAAAGCAAGACTTTCAGTTAAACTCAATTACTAGAGTGCTCAAAGACGGGTCTTATTTGTATATAAACTTGTGCATTTTTGGTAGTAAGGAATTAGCAAATACCGATAAATTAATAATATTATGCGAAGATGTGACCCGCAGGATATCAGCTCAGCAAAACATAGTTCAGGCAGCTAACGAGAACAGTATGAAACTCGATAATTTAGCGGCAGATAGTGACTATATTGACAAAATAATTAACTCCCTAGGCGATGTTTTGTTGGTAACAGCAACATCGGGAAAAATCAAAAAAGTCAATCAAGCAGCGCAAAAATTATTTGGATATACCGAATCGGAATTTATCGGCAAATCGATATCAATGATTACGGCTGACGAGGAATTGTTGCGCCAAGTCAGCCAGCTACCTGCGGCACTTAAAAATGAATCTTGGCATCAAGTAAAAGTAGTTTGTAAAACTAAAATAGGTTTAAAGTTGCTTCTCGCATTCTCCTGCTCTACTTTCGAGACCAGCATCACAAGCAAATATGCAGATAGCGATGCCATAAAGGATTTTGTTTATATTGGCAGAGACATTACTGAGCAACAGCGCATAAAAAATCGTCAAAAAGCACAGTATGCTGTGACTCATATCCTGTCAGAATCAAGTTCTGTAGAGCTCGCAACTCCGAAAATTATCCAAGCTATTTGCGAAAATTTTGGGTGGGATATTGGTGAGCTTTGGACGCCCGCAGATGGGGAGAAAGAAACTATATTGGCCCAGACCAAAAAATGGGAAAAACAGCCACTTTTGAGCCTGCCTCTTTGCTGTCCCATCGAAGAAACTCCTTGTTTGTGGCGGCTGGGAGTTTGGCCGATGATGCGGGAAGTTAGCGAGTTTGCCGAAAAAGACCAGCGGATTACTTTTGCTCCCGGTGCGGGTTTACCCGGAGGTGTTTGGCGGAGCGGATCTGGGCAATGGATTACGGATATTGTAGCCGATCGCGATTTCTTGCGATCGGGCTTGGCCGAAGAAGTAGGACTGCGATCCGGAGTCGGTTTCCCCATTCACGCTAGCGGTCAAATTGTCGGAGTAATGACTTTTTTTTCCCGGGAAGAACTGCCACCAGATGAAGATTTGCTGCAAATGATGGCTGCTGTCGGTTCTCAATTAGGGCAGTTTGTCAAGCGAAAATCTGCCGAGCAAGAATTGCAAGCAGCCGAAGCTTCTATCCGATTTTTGTACGAACAAGAAAAACGGCAAAGTGAAGAATTAGCTCGCAAAAATTTCGCCCTAGAACAAGCAAAATTAGAATTAGAAGCAGCTAATATGGAATTGCAGCGGCTGGCTGCGGTGGATGGATTGACTCAAATTCCCAACCGCCGCTGTTTTGACCAAACATTGAAGTTAGAATGGCAGTGTATGGAGCGAGAGAAAAAGCCGCTGTCTTTAATTTTGTGCGACATCGATTTTTTCAAGCTTTATAACGATCGTTACGGGCATCAAGGAGGCGACGAATGTTTAAAACAAGTGGCCGAGATTTTAGATCGCAACGCTCAGCGGGGGGGATATTTAGCCGCCCGCTACGGTGGCGAAGAATTTGGGCTAATTTTGTCGCAGACTGATGTGAAAGCAGCCATGGGGGTAGCTGAATTAATTCGCAGGGATTTGAAAGCTGCGGCAATTGTTCATGCTGATTCCAAGGTAAGTAAGTTTGTAACTCTCAGTATCGGCACAGCTAATGTTGTGCCTGTTGATGGATTATCGATTCATTGGTTAATTAGAGAAGCGGATCGCGCCCTGTATCGAGCTAAACTAGAAGGGCGCGATCGGATTATTTGCGCAGGCTCGAAAATAGAATGTCAGGGCCCGAAAGGAGTATTTTCTGATGATTGTGAGAGAAGCTAACATTGCTGACGCACCTGCAATTGCAGTGGTTAATGTAGACACATGGCGGACAGCTTACCGAAAAATTGTACCCGCAGATTACCTCGCGAGTATTTCCTATGAAAAACGAGAAACCAACTGGCAAGAAATCCTCTCAAACGTTAAAAATACTGGAGATTTTGTCTGCGTTGCTGAGAATGACTCCGGACAAATTGTGGGTTTTGCTGCTGGTGGTTGCGAGCGCACGGGCAAATATGTTTATCAAGGAGAATTATTTGCTCTCTATATTTTGGAGAGATATCAGCGTCAAGGAATCGGACGAAAACTGGTGCGAGCAGTTGCCACAAAATTAGCCGAATCAAGTTTTAATTCCCTGATGGTTTGGGTACTGGGAGACAATTCTGCTTGCAGGTTTTATGAGTTTTTAGGAGGTAAAAAAGTGGATGAACAACAGACAAGCAGAGCAGGAACTGCGCTCAAAGAAATTGCCTACGGGTGGACAGATATTTCAGTGCTGGCAAAGATTTGAGCGGCAATTAAAGGTATCTGGCAGCATCGGAATCATGTTATTTGGCGAGTTATATAAACTCGTAAAACAACATGATTTCGCAAGCTTTCGAGTTGATTTTCGACGATTCAAATATATAATTCAGATGCAGCAAACGATATTATAACCATCGCTACTAACGAAAAAATTAGGGTTTTTAAATTGTTTGTGTCTTGGAAAAATATTTAACCAGACTTGATATCGAGGCTCAAACTTCCTCGCTTCATTTGTTCCCGTTCAATTGCCTCAAACAAAGCGCGAAAATTCCCAGCCCCAAAACCTCCAGCTTGTACTTGTTTGCCGTTAACAAAGGTAGCTCGGCGCTCGATAATCTCGAAAAAGAAAGTCGGTTCCGCAAAAATTGGTTGAGTAAAGATTTGCAGGAGCATCGCAGCGGGACTATCTTCTTGCCAATCTGCCAAAACTTCAGAAGCTGCAATTGCTTGCCAATCGGCAGGTAAATAGTTTTGTCGCTGTCGCAATTGCGAGTAATATGTTGGAGGAACAGGTAGAAAAGGCAAACCGCGCGATCGCAAGTCTGCAACAACACTTACAATATCAGCAGTTTGCAAAGCCATGTGCTGAATTCCCGGCCCCCGATGGGCACTCAAAAACTCTTGAACTTGAGAATTAGCCGATGCCGGTTCATTAATCGGGAATTGCACCCCACCATCAGCATGAACCATAACTTGGCTGCGCAAAGCCGATTTCTCAGTCTGAATGTCAAAATTTTGCTGAGGCTCAAAACCTAATATTTTTTGATACCAGCTAACAGCACTTAACAAATCGCCAGATTCAACATTTAAAACTACGTGGTCTATCGTAGCAAACAGCGGCAGCTTAGAAGAAGTCGGTAGCAGTGAATTCTCGCCGATGCGCTCAACCAGCGTGTGGCTTAAATCTCCCCAACCAGCGATTTTGGCCCGTTTAAAACAGCCTGCTGCTGTTAGTTCTTCTTGAATTGGTTCCAAGATTGTCGCGCCCGCAGCGGCCGCTCTAGCTACCGCTAATTCAATATCTTTTACCCGAAAACCCACATCGGCAATCCCGGGAGGATGAAACTTCAACCAACTAGCAGCGGGACTAGCCACTGTCAGGGGCGAAGATAAAACAAAACATACGTTTGCGCTACTGACAATTTCAGTGCGAGTCTGGCTGTTGCTATAACCTGCTGTTGATTGAAAGCCTAAGTGGCTGACAAACCAGTCGCTGGATATTTTAGCATTTTCTACGTAAAACTGAATGCGATCGAACTCCATAATCAATAATTGAAAATGGAAAGTGAAAAGTTTAAGATTCCCAAGTTTTCAGTGGAAAACTGCCAGGGAGAGAGGGAGATATGGATATTTTGCATTTATTTTTTGTGCGCTCGCTTAATAATAACGTAAAACTTGAATATCCTCACTCCCTCTGAAGGCAGAAATATATTTGCAGTTAAAGGAAACCTGGTATGTGAGAGCGCTAGAATATTGTAGCTGAGCCATCGCAACTAGGACTTAGACCAATAAATGATTTGAGGCGCTACTAAGTATCGCTCTCGGCGCGCAGAGTACAGGCTAACTCTAGGGTTTCGGCACAAGTTTTAGCGCCTAAAAATGTGATAATTTTTCTAGCCCTGACCGGCCACTAGCTACTGCTCAATAATTTGAAAGCTGTGATGAATCGCTAAAAGAACAAATGACTTTCCGGCTGAATGTTAATCTCCATCGGCACAGCTTGCGGGTCTGACGAAAGAGCAAACATAATTGCATTTGCAGCGGTTTCAGTAGTCAGCATTTTTGACCTGTCTACCTTCAAACTCACATTATCCCAAAAGGGAGAATCCACCCCACCAAAATAGAATAGCGTAAATTTAATCCCGTAGCGCCGCAGTTCATCTGCCATGCACTTGCTGAAACCAACTACTCCAAATTTTGAAGCGCAATAAGCTGTTCCCATTGCCATCGAATGCTTGCCCAAAATCCCGATGACATTGCAGATGTGACCGGATTTGCGGTCTTTCATTACATTAGCGGCTGCTTGAGACGTGTAAAAACTGCCTTTCAAGTTCAAGTCAAGCATCGCATCTAAATCAGCGGGTTCTAATTTGTTCCACTGCTTGAGAATTCCGGCACCCGCGGCATTGACAAGAGCATCAATTTGTCCGAAATGCCCCACAGCTTTTTGCATCAGCGTCTCGACTTGTGGCAAATTGGTGATGTCTGTCGGCACGCACAACACCTCTGTTGCTGAAAGCTCGCTAGCTAAAGCGTCTAATTTACTGCTATCTCTGGCGGCGAGGACTAGCGTCGCACCTGCACTAGCAAGTTTGCGAGCCACTGCTGAACCGATGCCCCCAGTCGCACCCACCACAACTACAACTTTGTCCTGCATATCCCTTTACATTTCTTTACGTCCAGATTGTATGATAACTCAACTTGCTGGTAATGGGTCATTGGTCATTGGTCATTGGTCATTGGTAATGGGTCATTGGTCATTGGTCATTGGTCATTGGTCATTAGTCATTGGTAATTGGTCATTGGTCATTAGCTAGAAGGAAGAATCAGGCTTAGTACATTACCAATTACCAATTACAGATTACCGTGACTCATCTCATAATTGCTGTTTGATAATTAATTTAGGGAAACTTGCCAGCCTTTATCGGTTTTTTTTAGCTGTAGAGAATTGCAGGATTGCAAAAATTTAGGAAACTTGCGACCGAGATTAAATTCCTTAATTATTTGGGTGATTTGTTTGCCGTATTGTCGGTGAAATTCGCTGCCTACGTTGGAGAGAAATACAGAATTTTCAGGAGAATTACCGGTTAAGTCGCTAACTATTTTGACTAAAGCTTTTTCCAACTCTTCTAGAGAATTAATGTCTGTTAAGGTTGCAGGTGCTGCTGGGGTGGTTTTTAGGATTTCTTTGCTAAGTATTGGTTGCGATGATAATTTTACGTCAAAGAGAGTGACATAAGTTTGAGAACCTTCTGAGGGTTTGTGAACGACAAACTCGGTCGGATATTTGAGAAAAATATCTCTGGTTTTACTGCCAATCATTTGCTCGGCAACTACTTGATTGAGAGGGAAACCATAATTGTCCCTAAATAACGCTGAAAGTGTAGAAAGTTTGAGCCACTGAGCTGAAGTGCGTTCTTGCTCTTTTTTGATTAATTCTTTGAGCTGAATAATTAATTTTTCTACTGGTGTAATTTCCGGTACTGTTACCAGGGAATGGGTTTCGACTTGTCCGGTGTGGCTGTTTAAAACTATGATTTTATCTATTTGCTTGCGGACTTGAAAGACGGTTAATCCGTGGGATTGCAGGGTATTGCTGAGGTGGGTGAGGGCGCGATCGGACGAACAGACAAAAATCTCCTTGGCTGTGGGATAATGTACGAAAATCGATGCGCCGACTGTCGCCATTTTTAAGTCGGCACTGTCTTTACCGGGAGGGACGTGAATCAGTTGATAGCCGCGCTGGTGAAATTCGGCATCTTTCTTCCCCATGCTGCGCCAGTTGGCAAAAGCAACTTTGATTTGGATGGGATAGTGGCAAATTCCGTCTAGGAATTTTTCGGTTTCGATGTTGAGTTGCAAGTTTTCGACATCTAGCAGCAAAATAGCAATGCCGACAGTTGGCGAATTTGTTTGATTGGCGGTGGGAGTTAGAGATTTTGGGGAAACAGAGTTTGTTGATGGGGCTGGTGCTGTTTCCGATAGCGCTAGCTGCTGAATTTTGGCAAATAATTTGCTGAATTGAGGTGAATTAACGAATTCAGGAATCAGGAGAATTTGGAGGTATTTTTGGGCAGTCAGCAGCAGGGAATCTGTATCGGTGGCTACTTTGAAACTTTTGGTCAATTTGGCAATCAAAATTGACTGAAAATCAGGTTTCCCCCAGGCGGTTTTCCTGTATTTTTCAGCTATCCATTCGGGATGTTGTTCCTGAATAGAAATTAGTGTTTGAGCGATATAGCAACTGATGGCGCTGAATGCGCCAGATTCTGGAGTCGCTAGCAAGGAAGTTCGATGGGGCATGGCCCTCTACAATGCGGGATGGTGTCTCAATCTATCATAATGTTACTTTCTCCCCGGCAGTCGGACGATCGCCCGCCAAATTAAACCGGCACCAATTAACGCCAGCCCTGTCAGCCAAATTTGCTTCTCTACCCAGAAAGCCAGAAACAGACACGAAGCCAAGCCCACCCAAGCCAACCACTGGGGGTAAAGCCTTTCGGCGGGGGATAGTTGCAGGGCGGCTGTGTTGGTGATAGCGTAGTAGATCGAAACGCTAAAAGCACTAAACGACCAAGTGGTTTTGACATCAAAGATGAGGATTAAAAGTGCGATCGTAATTTCGACAACCACAACAGCCACATAGGGAGTTGTCCCCGCAGGATTCAGTCGCGCCAAGATTCTCGGCATATCCAACCGTCGCCCCATCGCCAGCCAGACGCGCGACAAGCCTAAAATTAAGTTGAGCAAGACGGACAGCATAGCAGTAATGGCGCCGACGGCTAGCAGTTGCGAAACTCCGGGAATTCGGAAACTGCGGGCGATGATTTCCAAGGGTGCAGCAGCGGTTGCGGTTTGTAGGGACAATTTATCAATGTTCCCCGCGCCTGCGATAACTATTGCTACCGCCACGTAAAGCACCATTGTCAGCACCAAAGTTAAAATTATGGCTTTGGGAATAATTTTGCTCGGTTCCCGCACTTCCTCGCTCATGGTGGCGATGCGGCCGTAACCGGTGTAGGCGACAAACATTAGGGCAGTGGCGTGGAGGATAGAGCCGATCGAGCTATCATTCTGTAAACTGGGCATTTCCCACCTTACCTCTGGCAAACCCGCAGCAATAAACACAGTCAGAGATAAGAGTGTAACTGAGACTATGGCAGTATTGGCAATTTGCGATCGCCTGATTCCCATCAAGACAATTAAACTCAAGGCTGCGAGGGCGATTAATGCTGTTAAGATATGGTAAGTGCGATCGACAACACCAACTGCATTTAAAAAATACCCTGCAAAACCCAAAGCAGCAGTAGCAGCCGAAGCCGTTTTAGCTAAAAGAAACATCCAGCCGGCAGTAAAACCCAGCCAAGGATTGAGATATTTGTAACCATATTCATAAGTACCACCGCTAACAGGGTGACTCGCCGCCAACTGAGCACTGTTAAGACCATTGCACACAGCAACAAAAGCAGCAACAGCCACAGCCCAAATCACTCCCTGCCCCGCAATTTCTGTCGCAATTCCAATACTCACAAATACTCCCGTACCCACAATAGAGCCGAGGCCCATGAGAGTTGCACCGAAAACACCCAATTCTCGCTTTAAAAGTGGGGGAGACATATAAAAATAGTTCGTAGTCAGGACTTGAGTCCTATCAGGTTCGTAGTCAGGACTTGAGTCCTATCAGGTTCGTAGTCAGGACTTGAGTCCTAT
>NZ_JAUBOJ010000084.1:15009-20204 GCF_036700185.1 Microcoleus sp. BM001215392
CAAGTTCAATCGTTCGGAATGCGAGTCCTGCTACTCTTAAAATCTACCCAGAAAGGACAGAACTCCTGACTGCGAACCTATTTTATAGGACAGAAGTCCTAACTGCGAACCTATTTTATAGGACAGAAGTCCTGACTGCGAACCTGATTAACCGAAACGGCCTTGAATGTAATCTCTCGTACTCGAATTGCTTGCAGAAGTAAAAATCCGACTTGTCGGCCCAAATTCCACCATGCGACCGATGCGACTTTCATCAGTATTAAAGAAAGCCGTATAATCAGAAACCCGAGCCGCCTGCTGCATATTGTGCGTTACAATCACCACAGTTAACTGTTCCCGCAGAGTTTGAAACAACTCCTCAATCTTCATAGTAGAAATCGGGTCGAGAGCAGAACAAGGCTCATCCATCAGCAAAATTTTCGGTTTAACAGCCAAAGCGCGAGCAATACAAAGCCGCTGCTGCTGTCCGCCCGAAATTCCCTGAGCCGACTTCTTCAAATTATCTTTCACCTCATCCCAAAGCGCCGCACTTTTGAGTGCAGATTCCACAATTTCGTCTAACTCTGCTTTGCTTTTGCGACCAAAAATGCGGACTCCGTAAGCAATATTATCGTAAATGCTCAGCGGAAAAGGATTCGGCCTTTGAAACACCATGCCAATTTGGCGTCGCAAACTATTAATATTGACCTTGGGACTGTAAATATCCTGTCCAAAGAACTCAACCCTGCCTTTGATTTGAACTTTTCCTTCCAATTCGCCGATGCGGTTGAGAGCTTTCAGAAAAGTTGATTTACCGCAACCTGAAGGGCCGATTATCGCCGTCACTTGCGGGTGAGGGATATTCATCGATAGATTTTCGAGAACTTTGTGAGTCCCGTAGTAGAAGCTCAAGTCCTGAACCCGCAATGCTGGCATAGCATTGGGGTCAATTTCAGGAGTCGCATCTTCTACAAATTGGTCGCTATATTTTTCAGCTTTGACGTTGGTTTTGGGTTTCATTATTTGCAGTTTGTTTAGTGTTGGCGGTAGATTTTTAGTAGATGCAAAATATTACCTGACGGCTTTATTTAGTTAGACTTGGTACTTGTTAGCTATACACTCATTTCCAAAGTCACGGATATATTGATACAGAACAGAAACCGCAGATTTAAGGCAGATAAACACAGATAAACGCAGATAAGTTCAAGATAGGAAAGAGAATGAATGCAATCTTGTCTCACATAAATCAGTTTAAATCCATTAAATCCGTGGAGCGAATCCGTTGCCGAACTTCCTTCGCCAGCAATTTACCTATCTTGTAAGCGCTTGCGAGTCACGGCGCGGGAGGCTAAGCTCGTAACCAAAACCATGCCCAAAAGTACAGAAGCCGCAGTCCACGCCAATTCATTCTGCTCCTTGTAAGGAGAGCTAGCGTAACTGTATATTAATACTGACATAGAAGGAGTCGGAGTTAGCAGTGTCTCGGGAATTTCTTGGATTTTTGAAATAGTTTCTGCACCGACGGGAGACTGAACTATCTCGCCCAATTTCTCAACTAAAGGAGGCCAAAATTGGCTGGACAAGGCAGTTACAATTAGCGGTGCAGTTTCGCCGGCGGCGCGGGAAGCTGCGAGTAAAATGCCTGTGGTAATAGTTGGAAGTGCTGAGGGAATAATAATCCGAAACATTGTTTGAAAGCGTCCGCCTCCCAAACCAGCAGAAGCGAGGCGGTAAGAAGCAGGCACTAATTTTAATGCTTGTTCTGTTGTCAGCGCTACCACCGGCAGCATGATAATCGCCAGCGCGAAACCGCCGGCCAATCCTGAGAATGACTTAGTTGTCACAACGATTAAAGCGTAAGCAAACACGCCGACAACAATTGACGGAACGCTACTCAAAATGACGGTGATAAAGCGGATAGTATTTGCTATAGCTTTATTTTCTCTGCCAAACTCTGACAAAAATATTCCGGTCATTACGCCGATTGGCACGCTCAATAATGTGGCAATTCCCACCATTAAAGCTGTACCGAGAATCGCATTGGCAAAGCCGTTGGGCTGGTCTTCGACTCCGACGGGTGCGGGCAGAGACACTAGCACTTCCCAGCTTAAATGTGTCAGTCCTTCGCCCAGGATTTTGTACAAAATAGCGAACAAAGGCAGCAGAGCAAGACCTGTAAGGGAGAATGCAATAACTGTCATTCCCCGGCTGAAAAAATTTCGGCTCAACGACAGGGGATTGTTGATTTCTGCATCTAGAATACTGTGGGATTTTTGTGCTTGAGTCATGGTTAATTCTTGGCTCCCTTAACGCCGATTAGCTGCACCAGCAAGACTGCAACTGCGTTCACCATTAGGGTGATCACAAATAGAATTAGGGCTAAATACATTAAAGAGCCGATGTGCAGTGGTTCTTGAGCTTCCCGAAATTGACTTGCTAAAACAGCGGGGATTGAGTAGCCGGGAGCTAATATAGATTGGTTGATTTGAATTGAGTTGCCTATTACCATTGTGACTGCCATTGTTTCGCCCAAGGCGCGTCCCAATGCCAAGATTGTCGCTCCGATAATTCCCGAACTTGCTGCTGGTAATAATAGCTTAAATATGGTTTCCCAGCGGGTAGCACCCAGTGACATTGAAGCACTTCGCAAGTCTACGGGAACCGACAGCAAGACATCGCGGCTGATGGCGGCGACTGTCGGCAAAATCATAATCGATAACAGTATGCCGGCGGGCAGCATTCCCGGCCCAAAAGGTTCGCTGCTGAATAGGGGAAACCAGCTAAAATTGTTGAACAGCGACTGCTGTAAAGGCAGCAGGAAGGGAATTAACACGAAGATTCCCCACAAGCCGACGATGACGCTGGGAATGGCTGAGATTAATTCAACCATGAATCCTAACGGCGATCGCACCCAAGCAGGCAAAAAGTTCTCGCTGGTAACGATCGCGACTGAAAGCCCTAGAGGAATTGCTATGATAATGGCGATCGCAGAACTAACTACTGTACCGTAAATAAACGGCAGAGCCCCAAACTGCAACTCACCGATATCCCATTTGGGATTCCACAAAAACTCCAGTCCAAACTTGCTAATAGCCGGCCAAGCATCCTTAAAAATTATCTCGCTCATCCAGAACAGCGTACCCGCCGTGGCTATAGCAAAAGCCCATACAAATCCTGTAAATCCCGACTCCAGTAACAAACCTTCACCCTTGGTATCAGTCAAGTCTACGTGGGTGGTGATTCCAGCAGCCTTTGGAGTCGATTTTTTCGGTTTCTTTGAAGAATTGGTCATAGCTGATTTAGCTTTTAAACAGTGAAATGTTTGTCGATTGAAACATCAGTTTTTAGAGCCTGAGTTTATCTCGCTATCCGTTAGTCCGGCGGGGGTTTAAACCCCCGCCTCATAGCGAAAGTCCTCTCAAGAGGACTGTTGGAATTTCCCAAAATAAATCTGGGTAAAAACCAACTTTATGGATAGTCTATTATTACCAGTTATCCTTCGCGACGACTTGAGGACTTTCGGTATAAGGCAGAGATTTAAATCTCTGCCGAACTTATTAACTAAGCCATTATTACCAGTCCTCGACCGAGGACTTTCGCTATGAGGCAGGGATTTAAATCCCTGCCGGACTGCGGGAAAGCGCAGATTTATTAGCACCCATACATCAGAAATATTGCTATACAAAATATGATTTTTGAGCCACACATTTAACTCAAAATCATAATAGAACTCTTGCAAAAATCGGAAAACACCCTGAAATTATCTGTGTTTATCTGTCTGACATCGGCGGTTGAAGGATCGATCAAAGACTTATGCAAGAGGTCTAATTATGCAAAGCCCGAATTAACCTTTAGCAACTACACTCTGATTCACTGTTTGAATCACTTTTTGAGCTGTAGCTTGCGGAATAGATGTAAACTCTAATCCTTTGTTGAGACCTTGACCTGTAGTCATCACCCAATTAACCATCTTTTTAATAGCATCTGCTTTCGCAGCAGGATACTGTTTGTAGATTAACAACCAAGTCAAGCCAACAATTGGATATCCATCATTAGGATTGCCTTCAACCAAGCGGAAATCTGCCGGGTATGTTTCCCCTGCTAAAGCTTTTTCGGCTTCTGCCAAGTTAGCATCTACAAATCTGCCAGCTTTATTTTGAATAAGTGCTGTTTGCAGATTGTTTTGGCGAGCAAAAGTATCTTGAACGTAGCCAATTGCACCAGGTGTTTGTTTGACCAAACCAGCTACACCGGGGTTTCCTTGACCGCTGAGGGGGCTACCGGGCCAACTCGGTTGAGCGGCACCTTTGATGCTGCTGCCAATAGCCTGCAAGTGATTAGCAAAAATAAAGGTTGTACCGCTGCTGTCTGCCCGTACAACTACTCGAATTGCAGTATTTGGCAAATTTTTTGCTTGTCCGGCAATCCCTGCGATTTTCGCATCATTCCAGCGGGTAATTTTGCCTTCAAAAATGCCTTTCATGGCATCGGCACTCAGCTTGACATTGCTAACTCCGGGCAAGTTGTAGACAACTGCAACCGCTCCGCCAGCAGTCGGAATTGCCATGACGCCACGGGTTACCTGAGAGATTTGTGCAGAAGTCATCAGCGCGTCGCTGCCTGCGAAATCCACAGTACCTGCAATTAATGCTTTGATACCAGCACCCGAGCCTGTACCTTCGTAGTTTACAGTAATTTGATTGGCGCTTCTCATTTGAGAGAAGTAGCGATCGTACAAAGGTTTAGGAAAAGTGGCTCCCGAACCGTTTAATGTTACCGCAGCTACAGCGGAAGTAACCAAACTTAGCGAAAATGTTGCTATGGCTAGCGTAACGATAAAAGTACGCCGCCAGGGCTTAGTGAAGAAAACCATAACTCCTCGTCCTCAATAATAGATAGGAAACTTTACAAATCTATGACCTAGGATAGACTGAAATTCCCAGTAAAAACAGCTATATTAATAAGCTTTTTTTAAATTTTGGTTAAGGTTAGGTTAAACTTTTTGTAACTGAAGAATGGCAGCAGCAACAATAACCTTTCCTTAATCTCTGGTTAACATTAGATTAAAAAGATTAGGAAGTAGCGTTAGCGAAGCTTTTTTAGACGCGCGCCCCTAGATAATACTGATTTTTTTTGCTTAACCTTTAGATGTACCCAGCAGTGGGTGCATCTGGTTTTTGAAGCCTGAAGAAGCATGACCGCATATAAGTTATTAG
>NZ_JAUBOJ010000085.1:0-20074 GCF_036700185.1 Microcoleus sp. BM001215392
AATTATCTGCGTTTATCTGTGTTTATCTGTCAGACATCTGCGGTTTCTGTATCGAAAAGAAGACTTATGCAATCTTGTCTATTTATCGTTCCGAACAAAAAACTCGTAAAAACCGGGTTTCTAGCCGCTCATACGGGGGGGTCTGAAACTCTCTGAAGTGTTGTGACGTAGGGGCCAACGATCGAATTTTATTGTGGGAGTTCCCGGAGGAAATAATATCACCAATCTTATCCCTTCTGATTAGTAAGTGGCAACTCCACAATCAATTCAGTTCCTTCGCCAACCTGACTGACGCACCGAATCCGGCCGCCGTGAGCTTGTACAATTACCTGATAGCACACCGAAAGCCCTAAGCCCGTACCTTTTCCCACAGGTTTAGTCGTAAAAAACGGATCGAAAATCTTGTCTTGAATGTCCGCCGGAATGCCATTTCCCGTATCGCGGACAGAGATTGTTACCCAGTCCGGCTCGCTTTGCCAACTGCGGATGGTTAATTCTCCCGGTTTGTCGGCTGAGTCGATCGCATCTAAAGCATTGTCAATTAAATTATAAAATACTTGGTTGATTTGACCTGCATGACATTTGATTCGTGGCAAATTTCCGTATTGTTTGTCAATTTTAATATGTTTTTTCAGCTTATTTTGCAGCATCAATAAACTGCTTTCCAAACCTTCATGCAAATCGACAGCTTTAAATTCAGCGTGGTCTAAACGAGAAAAACTTCGCAGCGTCGTGACGATCGAGCGAATTCTACCGCTGCCTTCCCGCATCGAATTGAGCAGTTTACCAAAGTCTTCTCGAATGTAATCCAGTTCTAATTCTTCATTGATTCTGACAATTGCTTCCGCTGCTTCGGGACAGGCTGTTCCCGAAATTTGCAGAGCTTCATTCAAAACTTTAAAATATTCTTGAGCGTGAAACAAGTTAGCGTGGATAAAATTGTTGGCGTTGTTAATTTCGTGAGCAATTCCGGCCACCATTTGTCCCAATCCAGACATTTTTTCGGTTTGAATCAATTGCTGTTGAGTCGATCGCAATTCTTGCATGGCGGCTTGCAATTGCTGGGTTTGAGCCTGAGATTTGACCGCAGCTTCTCGGACTTTGCTGTAAAGTTCTGCTTGTTGAATGGCGATCGCCATTTGATCGGCTAGCTGCGACAGCAACTCCATTTCTTGCTGCTGCCAGTTCCGCGTATCGTGGCACTCGTGAGCAATCAACAAACCCCAGAGTTTACCGGGAAATTTGAAATGAGAACTTGTGTCTGTAGAAACTGAATTTTGTTCGCTTCTGGAGGTAACAATTGGTACGATCAGATTAGCTTTTACTTGCAAACTGTCTAAGAAATCAACGTGACAAGACTCTAAACCTGCATTAAAAATATCATTAATTGCTTTCACTCGCCCTTGCTGGTAAAGATCGGCATAATCTCCCCTAAAACACTTATCTGCCCCCATATCTCCTAAAATAGAAGGCCAAGGAATCGTCATATCTTCAACGACAACTTTTCCTTGCCAGTTGTCTTCAAATTGGTAGATAATTACTCGATCGCACTGCAACACTTGCCGGACTTCCCTCACCGCTGTTTGCAGGATAGTTCCCAGATCCAGGGTACTGCGAATTTGGTTGCCGATCAGGCGCAACAGCGATTCTCGTTCGGCTTGATGGCGGGTTTTGCTGTAGAGTTTGGCTTGATTGATCGCGATCGCCAGTTGCGATGCTACCCCTTCTAAAAGTTGCCGTTCCCAATGAGTCCATTCCCGTTCGCGATCGCACTGATGCAAACCAATTATCCCATTCACTTCACCTTGATAGCGAGTAGCAACAGCCAGCATTGACTGAATTTCCAAAGCCTCGGCAATTTTTCGAGTTTGTGCGTTCAACCCGGGAAAATCGAGAAACTTCGTCACTGCTAGGGACTCTTGCGCAGCCACCACTGCTGTCAAATGCGGATTGTCAGACATCGGTACTTTCATCCCCAATTGGATCGGATAATCCCCCGCGTTATACTCTCCACGGGTGACTAAAGTTTTTTCTGTATTAGATTCTTTAACTAAAATACTCGCGCGGCTGCACTGTAGCGCTTGCCCCAGCAACCGGCAAGCCGATGTTAAAATCTGTTCAATATCAAGGGTGCTGCGAATTTCGTTATTAATTTCGTTCAGCAACTGTGATAGCTGAACTTGCTGCTGCATTTGCACGATTAGGGCTTTTTGTTGGTCTATTTCCGGCAGCGAAAGACTTTCTTCCAGCCTCCAATTTTCAGGTTCACGCAACCCGGAATTAGCTCTGGGCGAGGTATTTTTTTGTTGGTGTATCTTTAAAGACATATTTACTCAGTTATTTTGCAGTATTTTGATAGAGTCTGGTTGTTTCGATCTGTGCTTACCCCGCCAAGAACCCGATCGCAGTTACCAGCGCTTTGGGAATCTTAATACATTATAAAGGATGCAGCCTGAGCATAGCAATTATTTGGTTTACAAATATTTATAAATATAAATTATCCACTCTGTAACCGACCATACTAATTAGGCACGCACCATTAAAGTTGGTCAGATGTCAATTAGAGTTACCCGCTAGGTTAAGCGGATAAAATTAATCTAAAATCTATCTTTAGTTCAATGTTAGCGCTCGCGCTCGATCGACAGACATGGAAAACCCAATTGGCGATAATTTTCGCCCGCCAGCTTGCACTGACAACGTTACACCTGGATTGACAGGTAAAGGTGAGATGAAAATAGGTTTAGCGATCGGCAATTCGCGACTGCACTGGGCACTATTTGCGGGCAAAACTCTGGATAAAACATGGGATACAGAGCATCTCAAAGCTGATGCTGTTTCCCAACTCTCCAAGGCAGAAAAAGCCGAATATCTGGTGCAAACAGTCATGAGGTCGATCGACCAAATATCTGCTAGCCATCTCCCTGATGTTCGTGCTACTCCCACTGTTTCTCATCCTCACATACCTTCTTTAATGCCACTACCTCTAGTTTTGGCATCAGTTGTTCCTCAGCAAACAGCAATCTGGCAGAGTTATCCTGAAGTTCAAATTATTACCTTAGACCAGTTGCCGATCGGCGGGCTCTATCCAACCCTGGGAATTGATAGAGCTTTGGCTTTACTGGGTGCTGGCAACCAATTTGGTTGGCCAGTTTTACTTATAGATGCTGGTACAGCTCTAACATTTACTGGGGCTAATGTCAATAGGTATCTAGTTGGGGGCGCCATCTTACCGGGTTTGGGTTTACAGTTGTCGTCCCTGGGAAAAAGAACTGGTCAATTACCCTCAGTCAGCTTACCAGAAAATTTGCCGCATCGCTGGGCTACGGATACTGTGGGTGCAATTCAAAGCGGAGTTGTGTATGCGGTGGTGGCAGCAGTTAAGGATTTTATTGAACATTGGTTGCATTTGTTTCCTAATAGCAAAATTGCCGTCACTGGGGGCGATGGAACTTTGCTATTGCAATACCTCACCGCTATATTTCCCGATACGGCTTGCTCCATAATTGACGCACCACAAGCCCTTTTTTGGGGAATCATACAATTTTAAATTTGAGATTATTCGATTTTATTCGACTGCGCTGGCTGACAATTAGCGAGGGAATAATTTTGAGGTTTGAGATTGAAAAATTACTAATTACTAATTCTATAAGTCTTGAAAATAGGTGCCTGCTGTTGGATTATTTTTGTACTTGGTAAGCCGCGCTCTATTTAATATCAATTACGTCAATCCGAGGAATCATTCATCACTCTTCTTTCTCTCTGTGTCAAGAGCGTCAACAGCGGTTAAATCACCTGACGGTACAACCGAAATTGATATAACTCGCCTGTTTGGAACCAGCTAGGATCGATCGATATCCCAAAATACTTGCATTGATTGTTGACGCACAATTTAAATGTAAAATAGCTGATTAGTGGGTGGAATTTTGAGTGTTACCAATTATCCCTAAATAACAACGATCGTGGAAGTGAGAATGGCAAGACAATAACAGTTGCGCGCGGACGCCCGGTTGCCAGAAATCGGTTTTTTCGTATCAGGGCGAGGAACCGAGAATTTTTACAAAAGACTCGGTTTCTTTGGATAAGTCCTCAACAAAAAATCAGGAGCGATCGGCAATGACTAATATCCTGTCCGGTCGATTACCGTAACAAAAATAGCGCCTGCGTGTTCCCGAAAGTTGGCAGCAAGTGAGCGGACTTGCCTGGGCACGCGCGAACCCATCGCGAGTGCGGTTAATCGATCGGACTTGATATAATTACGAATTGGTGAATTACCCGACGCTCATGCTACGCATAGAGCGCGGGCTTCCAACTTCAACGGGAGAAACCTCTGAGTTGGTGGATTTTTTACGTCCAGAACCTTTTGGATTTACACTCCCTCGATTGGCAGTAGCGCTGATTCCCAACGCCAATAATCGCAAGCCTTCATTTCTGATGTTGATTGCTGCATTCACGTCCCGGTCATGCCTCTGACCGCAGTGAGAGCAGTCAAACGCACGCACAGAGAGAGCCATTTTCGGGATTTGCAGCAGCGTGTTTGAGCAGAGGTGAGACGACGGGAAGAACCGGTCTACTTCGAGATAAGTCTTCCCGTCAAACTCCGCTTTGTACTTCAACATCGTGCAGAACTTACCCCAGCCAGCATCGCTGATGGCTTTCGCGAGGGTGTGATTCTTCACCATGTTTTTGACTGCCAGATTTTCCACCACCACAACTTGGTTTTCGTTGACTAGCTTGCGAGATAGTTTGTGGAGAAAATCTTCTCTGACTCGTGTGATTTTGCTGTGTACCTTGGCAACCATTCTCCGCGCCGCTTCACGAGTATTGCTGCCTTTCACTTTCCGAGACAGCTTTTGCTGTTTGCGTTTTAGGTTCTTGGCGTGTTTCTTGAGGTGTTTAGGATTGCGGAACTTGGAGCCGTCTGACGTGACAACAAAATCAATTAGTCCCAAATCAATGCCAACCGCTTTTCCCTCACTCGTGATTTCAGGTTTAGCAATGCCATCATCCATGAGTAGAGAGGCATAGTAGCGCCCGTCTGGGGTCTTAGAAACCGTTACCGTTTTGAGCTTGCTATCGGGCAATTCTCGGTGAATCTTGGCTTTCACAATCCCCAAATTACCGGGAAACTTAATCGATGCCTCACCTTTAATCTGGACATTGGCGGGGTACTGCACCGATTGACGGTCAAACTTGCTTTTGAACGTGGGATATTTCGCCCGTCCTTCAAAGAAGTTTTGGAACGCCTGAGAGAGATTCAGAATCGACTGTTGAAGACATTGAGAGTAAGTCTCTTTCAGCCATTCAAATTCTTTCTTCAGTTCCGGTATCCGTTTCTTCATGTCATAAGCCGATACGCCTTTACCCGTCTCTTTGTACGTCTGGGACATCACAAAAAGCGATTGATTCCACAGCCATCGAGTTGCGCCAAAGTCTTTGGACAACTGGATAGCCTGCTCGTCAGTTGGATAAATTCGTACCTTTGTGGCTGTTAACATACCGCTATTTTAGCATAAATTAAGATTGTTGATAAGTATACTGCGTGGTGAGTTGTGAGAGTGTGGCGCTTCCTCATCGAACCCAAGCCCTCGTATAGCTTCGCTCTTACTTTGGTTAAGGGGTCAATTCGTTACCGCCCTGGCTTTCATCCCGACGCTCACGGATTGTACAGGTAAAGCGCGGGGCTTCCCGCCGAATTTGCTAATTCCCAATTCCCCATGACCAATCCCCGATTCATTTAGCAAATTCGCGAATGTACTTAGCAACCAGCTCCGGGACTTCCTGCGGCAAATTGCTTTTTCCGGGACTGATTGATTGCAGTTCGGCATTAGGAGCCAGAGCAGCATAGGATTGACAAAGAGACAAAGCTGCGAGGCTATCTTCGGCACCGTGCAACACCAAAACAGGCGCTTTGAGCAAAGGCAAATTCTCATCAACTAACTCGGCTGTAATTTCCGCCCGCCGTCGCCCCAATAGCAACTGCACCGCAACTGGGGACTGCATCAACTGCTGTCTGAACTCGAACAGTCGATCGATTTTGTTTTTGGCGCCCAACAGTTTAGCAATGGGATAGATCGATCGCAACAACCAATAAGCCAGCGGAGGTTTAGCAATCAGCCACCTAGCAGTCTGCCACCGCGCCCGTCGGTGACCGACCTGGACGCCTTCAGGGGCTAACAATACCAAGCCCTGAACTCGATCGGGATATTTGATCGCGTAGCTGGCGGCAACCCAGCCACCTACAGAGTGGGCGATTAAATAAACCTGTCGCAGCTTCAAAGTATCCAGGTATTGGGCGAGACATTCTACTTCCAGGTCGATCGAATAATGAACGTTCGGGCGTTCCGAGTCTCCAAACCCCAATAAATCCGGTGCAAAGCATTGGTAGTTGGAATTCAAAAGTTCGATCGTCCTGAGCCACTGAGTACCGTCGTTCCAAGAACCGTGCAAAAATACTAAACTTGGGCCTTGACCGATTTCGCGCCAAAAGATTTGCCCTACAGAGAGTTTGATCCGAGAATTGCGTAGCTGTGAGTACATCCGTTTAAATATTCAGCAATAAAAAGATGATTAATTTAATGTTCAGAACTTGTCAATTAAAGCATGGAAAAATTAACCATTAATTTCACATTTAGTAACTAGAAACTTTTGGCTTCGCCCAAAAACGGATACTTGCTTTCCGACTGGAGTCGAGGATAATTCCCAATTTCCGACTAAGGTTGAAGTTCCCAGATTGCGTCTTTGAAGTCAATCTCAAATCAAAAATGTAAAATCTCAAATCGACGCTTTGGCGACCTAATTCCCGATTTGGCTCAAATTTGGACGACAATTTAAGCCAAAGTTGTCAGACCTTGAAAATAGTCCTGCAAGTGCTGGTCGTTATCGTGGCTGAGCGGGCCCTGCGGCATCGCGGCGGGCAAAAAAGCCTCCACCTCGCTGATTTCTAGCCGATCCTGAACTTGCATATTGCCCTGCACCTCTGCGGCCACTACGATACAAATCGAGTGCAGTCGAGGGTCTCGATCGGCAGCCGAATAAACGCCCACCAAGCGCTGAATTTTGACTAAATCGAGTCCTGTTTCCTCTGCCAACTCCCGCCGCACTGTCGTCGGAATATCTTCTCCCCAATCCACCATACCTCCTGGCAATCCCCAACGACCGTTGTCGCGGCGGCGAATCAGGACAATACGCCCGTCAGGTAATACCGGAATCACCGCGGTACCAGTGACGGGATGGCGAAAAATCAGCCCCAGCACAGTTTGTACAATTTGCCACAATCTAAGCATTTAACTCAAAAACTTGTGAAAGAGAGAGGAAACTAATTTCAGGTCTGCGAGTTCTCAGCTTGCACAGTCAGAATTTTGAATTTTTCATTCAGCCCAGACATCTAGCAAGCCTGCTAAAATCTGCGCTGCGTGAGATTCTGGTTTGATGCAAGCGATAAATCTTTTCAATCCTACCATCAGGGGCGATCGCTCTTGGATAGATCGAGTGATGCCTTTCAGTTGACCGCTTGAGGGCTCGCCCTGAGCTTCGACTACGCGGAAGCTGAGCGTAGCCGAAGGGTTGACAGTTGAGGGCGACCTCTACTTAGGGCTTGCTGAATAAAAGTTGAAAGCCGACCAGATAAGGGGTTCAAGCTTTATTCAGCTCTACAAAGGGTGCAAGTTATAGGATTATAGAGGCTCAAAACCCTTGCACCTTGGTTGTTTGTCTCTGGCTTGCATTTGAGAATTTAGCAATAAACTTACTATTTTTCAAGCTGTGTAGCCTCGTTTTTCCACTAGGTACACTTTTGTGCAATCCCTACCTAAAAGTCCGAGGATTGGAGTAATGAATTGTCTGATTTTAATTGATCCCGATCGGGCGCGAGGGCTTTAAACCAATTCTTTCTGGTAAATTCTCGATCCATATTTTTTTGGCGCCTGCAACACCCGCAGCCACCTGCGATGTTGCCACCCGAGGCTGACTGCATTGCCCGCAGCCTCAATCCCCCGAAGCCAGGATCTGCCTTCGGGCGATTGAGGATAATTTGTCATCTGGTAAAATTCGAGCAAAAGCTGCTCAAATCTGATATAATTTACCACTGCATCTAAAACAACTCGCTCTAAGCGCCGGTCAAAAGTGGCCATCCCGCACTGGAAATCCCCAAGCGATCGGCGATCGCTAGCATCGAACCCGATGAAGTTCGGGAACGACCAGTCGGCGCGAGCGAATCAAACTTGTGCAACAAGATACAATTTGAATGTCAATGGTTTGCCAAAAACTCAGCCTCAATGGCTGAGAGAGCGAGCCGCGGTTCACTGACAGCGCCTTTAAGAATCAAATTTTTTGCGGATTTATCCCGAAAAAAAGTTTATCCTTAAGAATCCCCTCAACGAAAGTTTGGGGAATGTCAATGTTTATTAGTGAGGTCATAATGGCTAAGCGCCGCAATCTCAAGAAAGAGAAGGCACAACGAAATCAAGCATACGCTCGCAAGTTTCGCAAGCGGAGAAATCAAGATATGTTCTCCAACAAGAGAAGACGATTTGACGGCGGCAACGGCGGCGGCATGGGCGCCATGAGCGGCGGCGGACGGGACAAAGATATGGCTGCTGCTGAAGAGTAACTGAGTCAGGCTATCTGCCTCCGTGAGAACCACAGTGGACAACACGATCGTTCTAAGGAGAGATAGCCAGCCTGAATTTGTCGGAAAATTTAACGGTGTTTAGGCGATCCGATCGCGCGCAGCAATCAGTGATTTTTTCACTTGTTCAAATCCGGTACCCCCGTAACTATTGCGAGCCGCCACCACTTGCTGAGGTGCGATCGCGCTGTAAATGTCTGTATCAAAAGCTGGGTGCAAGTCTTTCCACTCCTCAAGTGTCAAATCTTTGAGGAGTTTGCCCCCCGACAGGCAAGTTTTAACCACTTTGCCCACGAGGTTGTAAGCTTCCCGGAAGGGAACGCCTTTAGCAGCCAAATAGTCTGCTACGTCTGTGGCGTTAGAAAAGTCTTCGGTAACCGCCGCGGCGAGGCGATCGCTGTTAAACGCGATTCCTTCCCGCAGCAAAATCGTCATTGCTTCCAAGCAACCCTGTACTGTTTTGACGCTATCGAACAAAGTTTCTTTATCTTCTTGCAAATCCTTGTTGTAGGCCAAAGGCAGTCCCTTCACTACTACCAGTAAGGCTTGCAAGTTACCGAACACCCGCCCCGTCTTGCCCCGCACCAACTCCGGCACGTCGGGATTTTTTTTCTGGGGCATGATGCTAGAACCTGTAGCGCAGCTATCTTTGAGCGTAATAAATCCAAATTCGTGAGAAGACCACAAAATCATTTCTTCTGACAAACGGCTCAGGTGTACCATAATCAAGCTGCTGGCTGCCAGAAATTCGATCGCAAAATCTCGATCGCTCACTCCATCTAAGCTATTAGCATAAACCTTCTCAAACTCCAGGAGTTCTGCGGTATAATGTCGGTCTATCGGGAAAGTCGTCCCAGCCAGCGCCCCGCAACCCAAAGGCGAAACATTCACCCGCTTCGATATTTCCCCGAGGCGTTCCCAATCGCGATCGGTCATTTCAAAATAAGCTAACAGGTAATGAGCCAAACTAATCGGCTGAGCGCGCTGCAAGTGCGTGTAACCTGGGATTAAAGTTTCAACGTTAAGCTCGGCAATTTCCAGCAACACCTCTTGAAATTCCCGCAATTGCTCGCGTATTTCCGCGATGCGATCGCGCAAATACAAGCGAGTATCCGTGCCTGCTTGGTCGTTGCGCGATCTTGCCGTGTGCAGCTTTTTCCCTGCATCCCCCACCAGATCTGTCAGCCGCTTCTCTACAGCGAAGTGAACGTCTTCTGCATCTACTCCGGGAACAAACATACCTTGGCGGTATTCGCGACGAATTTGTTCTAAACCATTGACTAACTGCTCGCCTTCTGCTTCTGAAATAATCCCAGTTTTGGCGAGCATTTTAGCATGAGCGACAGAACCCGTCAAGTCATACTCGATCAATTCCATATCGAAGCCGATACTAGCATTAAATCGGGCGATCGCCGGGTGCAGCGCCGATTCAAATCTTTGACTCCAAGTTTTCTGTTGTGTGGTCATTGCTGAAAGTAAAACTAAATTATATCTCTCTTGCAGAAGTCTATAAAAACCGGTTCGCAGCATCGGACTTGAGTCCTCCGGTTTACAGCATCGGGCTTGAGTCCTGCGCTTTTTATACCTGTATTGACCGCTAAAAAACTGAAGTCCTGACTACAAAATTATTAATATTTTACTGCATCAGAAAGAACTGAAGTCCTGACACGGAACTTTTTAACTATCTTCCTGATGCCCCTGGGCCGAAAAATCTAAGGCATAATCCCTTTAATGAACCAGCCGATAAATATACCTATAACAAAAGCTCCTATTTGACCAGTCGAAACAAAATTATTCCAAGCTTTCTGAAAATTCGTAAAAATGTCGTAGCTTTGACCCAAAACCACAGTCGAACTCAAATGAGATTTGACAACTAACAAATTAACGACATCATGCCAATGAATCGAATTGGTAAATCCAGCAATAATTTCTGGCATTAAATTAACTATCATGGTGATTGTCTCCTGTTGAAAGTGTTACCCTAAGCACGACAAGTGTCATGTCATCTTCATTGCGGTTGCCGATGCCGATAAACTGGTGCACCCGATCGAACAAATAATCCAAAATTTCCTCAGACTGCTGATAATTTTGACAAGCCCACTGAAAAGCCGCCGTCAAATTATCCTCATCAAAGCGATCGCCCCTTTGATTAGCAGCATCAGTAAATCCGTCGGTGTAATAAATAATAGTATCTCCCGGCTGCAATTGCACCTGAGCTTCTTGGTAGTGCGAATCGGCATCCAAGCCAATTAACATTCCCTCCAAAGTATCGAGGCGGACGATCGAATTAGTTGCAGCTTGCCACAGCAAAGGCGGGTGGTGAGCAGCATTGCTGTAGGACAAAACGCGAGTTTTCGGGTCGTACTCCGAATAAAACAAAGTCACAAAACGGTGGGAGTTCTCCAAATCCGCGTGCATTACCCGGTTTAAATGTTGCAAAATTCTCGCAGGCGAGTGGCGGTTCAAAACCTCCGCCCGCAGCATACCCCGTGTCATCGTCATCAGCAGGCCTGCCGGTACGCCTTTGCCCATCACGTCGCCGATCACGATGCTCCAGCGACCCTTGTCGATTTTGGACTTGAGATTTTTTATTAGGGATGGGGGGTTTTCCCCCTCATCTTCCTTGCCGATCGGGTCATAGTCAGCAGGAATAAAATCATAATAATCGCCACCAACCCTGCTAGCGGTTTGGCAGCGGGCGGCCACATCAAGACCGGGAATTTTTGGACAACTGCGGGGTTGCAGCCGCAGTTGAATTTCTGCCCCGATTTCTAACTCTCTGTCCAAGCGTTCTTTTTCAGCCAACTTAGCAGTAAGTTCGTCCTTGCAGATAGCAACAGCAGTTTGATCTGCCACCAACCGAACTAATTTCTGCCTTCCCGGAGTCCAGATATATTGTGGGTCGCTGCTAAAAACATAAAGCCGTCCGCGTTCCAAATTCTTGACTAAAATTGGCGCGCCAAACAAATGAACATCCGGGCCCAAATAACGACCCACTTGCGAGTCGAGACTTGAAGTTTGATCCGAGGTTTCGGAAAAAGATTCGCCAGCCGCCGCGCCCGCACCTGCTGTAGCTTGCCTGGTGGCTATTTCCAGCGCTTTGCGCATATCTTGACACTGCCGTCCTTCCTGACAGTGCAACTGCTGGAACCGAACTTGACCGTTGGGTTTGAAGAGCACAAGAGCTCCCCCGTCGGCGTCGGTAACGCGAGTTGCTACCAAAGGCACCAACTCCAAAAATTGGTTGAGATTGTTAAAACTGCGCAGCGCAAACGAGAGCGAACCCAACATATCTTGAACGTTGTGCTGGTATCGGTGCAAGCGCGCCACCAGTTCTTTGAGGGCAAATACTGGCGTCGCGTCGGTAGAATTGCGACCCGCAGGGCGGTCAGCAGGTTGAGGTGAGGGGCGAGGCAAAGGCACAGCAGTCATTTTTGTGTGATTTTCGATCTGAGACGGAAGATGATTGATTGAGGAATTACGCGCCACCTGACCAGAAACCCGGTTTTTTTCTAGCAAGTAGGTTGGGCAGTAGGGAATTGCTATCAACTTCAGTCTGAAATCCTGAATAAATCTCGTTTATAGCCTCTTGCCCGATCGCCCTCGCACCCCCCTTTTAGGGGGGACTTTGACCCTTTCGGGTTCCCCTTTTTTAAGGGGGGCTAGGGGCGATCGGGAAGACTGTGCAATCAGATAGCAGACTGATACTACATTCGCAGTTAAAGTTGACATCAATGGATCGGGTTTCGACGATCGCAAGCAAGCAATAACTGAACGAAGGTATTGTTTCTAGATTTTGAGTTTTGACTCGATCGCGGGCGTGGGCGCACAAGTCCTGCGATGGTAGCTCAAGGTTAAGGATTTAGGATTTTGAAGCTCTGTATCAATCTCAAAAAATCTGGACAGCTACAGATACCTCATCAATCTAAAATTTCAAATCTAAAATCTAAAATCGAGTAGGGCTTCCACAAATTCGTAACTAGAAAACGGGCGCAAATCTTCGATGCTTTCCCCGACTCCAATAAACCGGATCGGCAGACCTAATTGCTGCACTACTGCTAGGGCAACACCACCTTTAGCAGAACCATCGAGTTTTGTCAATACTACTCCGCTTAATTTGGCAGATTCTGCGAACACTTCTGCCTGTCGCAAACCATTTTGACCTAGCGTGGCATCCAATACCAGTAGAGATTCTACGGTAGCGTCAGGGGCTTTCTTATCTACAATGCGACGGATTTTACTGAGTTCGTCCATCAGATTTTTTTTGTTTTGCAGGCGGCCTGCGGTGTCTACGATCAAAAGTTCTGTGCTTCGGGCGTTGGCGGCGGCGATCGCATCAAACACGACAGCAGCAGGATCTGTATTTTTCCCCTCATTGGCAATAATTTCGACGCCGCTGCGGGAACCCCAAACTTTGACTTGTTCGACGGCGGCGGCGCGGAAAGTGTCGGCGGCCGCAATCAGGGTTTTGTAGCCGGATTTTTGGGCGATGTGGGCTAGTTTGCCGATCGTCGTAGTTTTGCCCGCACCGTTGACTCCGACAATTAACCAGATGTTAAAGGTGTCTTTTTCCGGGGCAAAAGTCAGGCTGTAGGCGGGATTGCCGGCGGCTGTTTCGGCTGTCGGAGCGTCGAGAATGTCGCGCAGGATGCTTTTGAGAAAGGCTAGAGCTTGTTCTGGCGGCAAGACTTCTTGTTTGAGTTTTTCTTGGAGGCGGCTAATAATGATGTCGGTGGCTGCGACTCCGACATCGGCTTGTAGGAGCAAAGTCTCAATTTCGGCTACTGCATCTTGATTGAGCGGGCCTTGACCGACGATCGCCTTTAGTCGATTAATTAAGCTGCGGCGAGTTCTTTCTAAACCTTTGCGCAGTTTTTGCAACCAACTGATTTCCTCTGCGGATACTTGATCTGGGCGGCGGCCTTGACTAGCTAGGATTTCCGATGACCAAAGGAAGCCTTCGTCAAAGGCAAAACCGGGAATTTCTTCGATTATTGCGGCTCTTTCGGCGGCCTTGGCGATGACTTCTGGTTCTTCTAGGGCGGTTTCCTTGAGGCGTTCGATGCGATCCATGCGATCGGCCTGAGCTCGGGCCCAAAACGGCAGGGCTTCGGCTGCGGAGTCCTCAGAGGCGATCGATTCTGTGTCTGCCAGCTCAGTTGCAGGTTGGGCAATTGCTATATTTTCTGCTGTAACTTCTAATTTTTGAGCAACCAGCGGCTGCTCTACCGACTCGGCTGTTTGTGGCAGAGGTTCGGGAATCTCTACCGGGTTAGCTGCATCTATTTCTTGACCTTCGGTAGATTCATCCTGCTGTGCTGCTGCAACTTCTGCAACTTCTGCAACAGTTGGTACGGCTGCTGCAACTTCTACAACTGCTGTTTCGGCTGCTGTCTGGGCAACTTCTGTTTCAGGTTTTTGCTGTTTTTGAATATTTTTGTAAGCAGCTTTGGCCCAATTGAGATAATCCTCAGCTACAGCGGGGGAAGTTTGCTCAACTGCTGCATCTGTTTGAGGCTCAACCGGTGCGGATTGTGCCGCCTCATCTTGGGGCCCTTCGGGGGGAGTTTCTGGTTCAGAAGATCCGCTTTCGCTATACTGGCGACGAAACCAATTAAAAACCATAGAAGTAAATGGGGAATAGAGAATAGTTATTAGTCATTAGTCCTCAGTCCCTAGTGTAGAGCGGATTGTGGATTGCCAATCACTAATGACTAATGACTGCTGGCGGCAGGACTACTGACTGACAACTTCTGCATTGATTTTATCGACGACTCGGCGGAGGACTCCGTTGATAAACCGATGTCCATCGTCGCCGCTGTAACGTTTGGCGAGTTGGACGGCTTCGCTGACGCTGACTTGTTCGGCTAAACCGAGATAGAGGATTTCGGCGATCGCGATTCTCATGATATCTCGATCGATCCGGGCAAGCCGATCGATTTGCCAGTCTACGAGGGCTTCGGAGAGCAATTCGTCGATTTGAACGCGATTGGCGCTGACTTTCGTCAAGATTTGCAAAGCATAACTGCGGACATCTTGCTGGTTAGCAAGCTGAAGCAGTTCTGGAAACTCCATCGATGAACCGAGACGGTTAATCGCCGTTTGGGTGAGTTCGAGTGCTTCGCGCACCATCGCTCTAGCACTTTGTATATCAGCAGCACGGATTTCGCTAGCCAGGAGTTTGTCGCTACCTCGCTGTACTTCCGATGCTGCTGCTTCTAGGGATTCTTGAACTTCTGTAGTCAGGGTGCGGATGGCTGCGAGGAGAACATCTTGGAGTTTCTTGGCTTCTAAGAGTTCTGGATTAGTCGGGAGTTGGCTGATGCCGAGGAGTGCGAGTTCGCGTGCTGTTTCGCGTGCTTTTTTCATATTTTTTAGATAGGAATTGGGATTTTAGGAATTTCGGAATTTTTGAGATTGCGGGCCTGCTGGTTCAGGCTTGGATGCAAATCGCGCCCAAAAACAGATGTTGCGATTGCTTCGCCTCTGCGGGCTGGCGATCGCAGCAATAGGTCGATCGGTCTGAGACGTTGGTTGAAAGCATAGACTTGGACTTTAGCAGAAAACCTCGCAAAAAACCTGCCCTCAGTCACTATTGTTTGTGGGCAGGTTTTTGACAAATATTATCGGTTACTGGGAAAGTTTAGTGCTGGTGTGTCTTGATTTAATCTTCTTCCACCGGGACAGGCTGGTATCTTGATTCGGATCTCAAAGGTTCGAGTGTTTTCCCCGGGAGAGTGTCGGCGGTGAGTGGAACCGAGTTGCTGGGGTTGACGATGCCGCCGGAGATCACTACTTTAAAGGCATCTTCGATCGACATTGACAAATTTACGACATCTGCTTCCGGGACTATAGCGTACCATCCGGTGGTGGGGTTGGGTGTAGTGGGAATGAAAATGCCGATCGGGCTTTCGCCGGAAAGATGAGACGGAATGTCGTTACTCTCGATCGTACCGGTCACAAATGCTAAAGTCCAGATTCCGCGGCGCGGATACTCTACCAAAACCACCCGGCGAAATTTGTCATTAGATTTGAGGATTGTTCCCAGCAGTTGTTTGAGAGTTTTGTAAACCGAACCAGCTAGGGGAATTGCCTGCAGGAGGCGTTCGCCAAAGTCTAGCAGCCACTTCCCGAAGATGTTGCGGGCCATCAAACCAATGACTAAAATGCTCAGCAGGGGTACAGCCAGCCCTACTAAGAGATTTAGCAGGTTGACCAAAATCGGGTGGAGTCCGTCAAAAGGATTAATCTGTTTGGGAATTTTGGTAAGAAAATTGATCACCCAACTGGCGACGGTAATTGTCAGCCAGATGGTGGTAGCTAAGGGTATCACTACCAGCAGACCTGCGATCAGGTCGTTTTTTAAGTCTTGTTTAATGCGTTGGAGCACGGCGGTTCAAATCTCCTCGTAACTGGTTGCAATCACCTGAATAAACCTGAGAATAAAGCAACTGCACGGGCTTTACTGGAATTGACCATTTTGGATCGTCTTCTCTGCTGCCAAACCCTACGCTTGCCGAGCGCGGAAGAGTTAGGGATGGGCGGTGCTGTATCTATATTTTAAAGAATTATTGCAGGCAAAGCGCCTGACTTTAATATATGCGGGCTGTGCAACAGCTCACCCTATTGTATATTTTAAGACATTTTAGCTCGGAATCAACCAATCAGATCGCTGTGTTGAGGCGGCGGGAGTCGCGGTGTTTATTGTAGAGTGCTTTTGGGCTGCTTCCACAATTGATGAATTTTTAGGATGGGGCGGGCTAGAACAATGCCAGTGGTGATTGTATCGCGATCGCGCCCGCTTCCATCGGACAATCTCTTTTTTGATAACTTGTCAGAAGTGCGATCGAGAAAGGTGAGAGATTTTAGATTAAATGTTTCTCAAATGCCAGCTACTTCTTAAACTATTTGACTCCCCTAAAAAATGGATGCCGTGCCACGTATAATCCTGATTGGAAGGGCACAAAAATTTACACCAAAGTTCACAATCCCAAATTCAATTCTGCAAGTAAATCTCCAATCTCAAATCTCAAATTGGTTGACTATTCTTTGAAAGACCGTAAAATATAGTTAAATTTATATCCGATCGCGCAAATCTCGCCAAAAATAGCTTATGTTGAATACAGCCGGACTGTTTGAAGCAAAACCTCTTCAGGGAAATATTGCGGGTGTTGTAGCAGAAATACCAGACTTATTTGGCAGTAAGTTCGTTAGCGAAGCCCTCGTAGAGGATCGCCTAAATCGATTGACCCAAATTGCGATCGGGGATACGAATGTTTTATTTGATACCAGCTATGGTTTGACTCAAACATCCGATTTGGTTGCCGGTGCGACTGGTAGTGCGATCCTCTACGAGGGCTTCGCTAACGACCTTTTTGACCCAATCACCGACTTCCGGCTCCCGCACTCACCAGACGACAATCTTAAATTCGATCGCAGTCTAACATCCCAGACCGATATCTCCACCCAAGTTCAGAGAGACGAACTTACAGGGATGGATTTTGCTGTGGGTGATGCTGTTGGTGAGCCAGGGCGATCGCAATCCCGAACTCCTGCGCGATTACCTTCAGAAAAATTGGCTTTCAATTTCCCAAATTATACCATCGACCACCAAGGTTTAAACACCCTCAATATCAAAATTGGTTGCGGCTTAAAACCCGGAATTACCAAAAATGAATATCCCGATTTTGTGCCAATCTACAAAAGTATTGATAACTTCCTAGTTAACTACCCCAACGAAACCGACACCTGGGAAAATATTAACAAAAATCTCAGTCAAAAAGTGCTAGACGAAAATCCGGCACTGACCGATGTTACCATCCAACTCGAAGTTTTGCCAACGAACAGATTGCCCTACGAACGAGCAACTACAGTTTTCCGCAGTCGTATCGGTCAACTCAAAGAAAATGGCAACTTTTCCTTGAAAGACTACGCAATTAATCACCAAGGATTGAACAAGATCAATCTCGATGTTGATTACCAGTACAAACCGGGGATTCCTCCAAACGAATATCCCGATTTCCTGTCAATTCTCAAGAGCATTGATAACTTTTTAACCAAGTATCCCAATGAGACAGACTTTTGGGAAATTGTCAATAAAAACTTGACTCAAAATATCCTCAATGAAAATTCTTGCTTGGTAGCAATCAAGATCGATTTGAACATTTTGCCAAGCCAAACATTACCCTATAACCGCACCAGCAAAGTTACTCGCACTCAACCCAGCAATCCTCAAGGAACTTTCATCGTTGGCAATACCAAAAGCAATAATGTGCTGCGGTTTGACGGCAAGACGGGCAATCTTCTAGGCGAATTTATACCAGCGGGAAGCGGCGGTTTGTCTAGTCCAGATACAATTCTTTTTGGCCCAGATGGCAACGGCGACGGTCAGCCGGACATTTACATTGCCAGTGGCGACAAGCCAGGAAATTCCGGACAACCGACAGCATCTGCCGTATTGCGATATGACGGAGTTAGTGGTGGATTTATTGACAAGTTTGTCGGCGACAATCCGAATACTACTGCTGATGAAAGTGGCGGATTGTCTCGTCCTTACGGTTTAGCTTTTGGCCCAGACGGTAATTTTTATGTCAGCAGTTTTTTGACTGATAAAATCCTTAGATACAATGGCAAAACAGGACAATTTATTGATGTATTTGCAACGGGGAATCAGCAAGCGGGAGGATTGAATGGGCCGAACAATTTACTGTTTGCTCCTGACGGCAATTTGTACGTGACAACGCAGGGGAGTGTTGCTCGTGACGGCAAAGCTGATTTTAGCGCAGGTTTCGCCAGTCAGGTGCTGGTTTACAACCCGCAAAATGGGCAGTCAAGTATCTTTGCTTCCCCCGATCCTTCGCCTCGGAGTCAGGGATTTGTGAGTCTTTTGGGCATGGCAATCGGGCCCGCTGACGGCGACCTTTATGTGAGCGATTTTGCTAACGATATCAGGCGCTATAATTTAAAAAGTGGGGAGTTGGTTAAGGTTTTATCTACTAATTATACTGATACTTCCCCCAGTAGCAATTATCTAGGTGCTTTGGCATTTTCGCCGATCGGCAATTTGTTTGCCATTGGCTTTGACAACCGCGCCAATGCTAACAATGTTGGTGCGGTTTTGCGGTACAATGGCAAGACTAACGAACCGCTGCCAATATCGAGCAATGCTTTGTCGAGTAACGGTTCTATTTTTGTTCCTCCCGACAGCAAGCTACAGCGTCCGGTAGGAATTGCTTTCTTTCCTTCCGATGGTAAGCTGACCCAGAAGTGGAATTTTACAGCGGCAAATTACCCAATTAACCATCAAGGGTTAAACAACTTAAATTTTGCTGTAAATTATCAGTACAAAGAGGGTATTCAAAATTATCAGTATCCCGATTATGTGCCGATTTACAAAAGCATAGACAATTTTTTAGTTAACTATCCTAACGAAACTGATTTTTGGGAAATTGTTAACAAAAATTTGACCGAAAAAGTGCTTGCCGAAAATCCAACAATTTCTTCTGTGACTGTTGATTTGGATGTTTTGCCGGCGAACCAATTGCCTTACGATCGCAGCAGTACCGTTACTCGCACTACAGATGGTAAATTAGGCGAAGCGTGGGATTTCAAGATTCCTAATTATTCGATCGCTCACCAGGGTTTGAATAACCTGAACATTGATGTTAAGTATCAGTACAAGGCAGGAATTACGCAGGCTGAATATCCCGACTTTGTGCCGATTTACAAAAGCATAGACAATTTTTTGGTTGATTATCCAAATGAAACCGATTTCTGGGAGCTTATGAATAAGAATTTGACGCAAAAGCTGTTGGCCGAAAATCCGGCTTTGGATTCGCTGGAAATTAGTATCGAGGTTTTGCCGACTAACCGATTGCCTTACGAACGAGCTAGTATTGTGTCGCTGGCTTAGTGTCTAATTTAATACGGTTAACTTAACGTTTTTTGACTGACGAATTTTACCTCGCGATTATATAGGCAATACAGGCATTATTTGCCAGTCAGATTGTTCTTAAGTTAACCCTATTTACCTATAATTGAATTTTTTGTGGACAATTATTGACAGCGAATACATTCCTTGCTAAGGTGGTGTATGATTTAGTAAGTTACGTAGAAACTGACTTTTTTTGAATCCAGAACAAACGCATTTAAATTGTCTGTTGTGGTCAAAAAAATAATTGTTTGAACAAGCTGGCTTGATGAATTAAAGCGAGTTTGCAAAAATCTATCTTGGGATAGATGGATATGTTTCAGGCAGTCGATATGAAGCAGTCTGGGCCATACATGGGTCAAAAACCCGGTTTCTGGGTTAAGATCGATCGCTCATAGGATTTGAAATATGAGATTTGAGATGGGTCATGACTTATTCTGTATGGGTTTCCAGCTTGCCTAAAGTGCATCTGGTGCAAGGCAAATATATCCGTAGGGGCGAAGCATGACCGCATTCAA
>NZ_JAUBOJ010000086.1:0-20063 GCF_036700185.1 Microcoleus sp. BM001215392
GTCCCCCCCTTTTTAAGGGGGGTTAGGGGGGATCTGTCTTAAGTGAACCGTATTGCTTTATAAGTAGGAATTTCTCGGGTGCTAATTTCACCTTTTATGTTAATATAGTCGTAGGTAAACTCGTTCAAGTTGACGACTCTGGGAGTTACCTGAGGATTTCTGATATATGGATAGGCAATCCCTAAGCCGTCGAAGCCCCATCCAAATAACGGGCGTTTTTTGATTCCTCTGGCTGCAAGTTCCCACATGGGCGATCGGCTGGACATGACTTGTTCGATGCTCGGTTTTTGCCAGTTGAGAGGTCTGTTAAGCGTCATGATGCCGATGGCGAGGGCGCCTATCAGGGCTGTGCCGATGAGAATTTTGTAATATTGGCATCCCAACAAATAAGCACTGGCAACAATCAAAGCTACAATTGCACTGCGAGTAGAAGTTAGCAGCATTGCGGGAACAGTTAAAATCAAAGTAATTGCAGTTAATTTAGTATTCGTAAATCTCCAAAACCAACCGACAATAGCAGTAATTGCCGTCAACGCTAAAACTATAGCTGCGTGGCCGCGGTGGGAATACAATCCGATGGGTTGCTGTCCTTGAAAAATGCTGCTAGCCAGAACATCTTCTCGGATAAGTATGCCCATTGTAGCAGTGTAGTCAATCCGCCAGTCAATGATTTGGGGGAAGATACTAAGAGCAAGAATGATGCCGCCAATTAACAGTCCTTGGAATTGGCAATTAATCAGTTGCGGGCGCGCGATTAAGAGCAAGCTGTTGCTGAGAGTAAAGGCAGCGATTAACAGCCAGTACAGCCAGCCATCTCCCATTTGGTCTTGACCGATAAAAGAGGTTAAGGGGAAGGGACTGTGCAGGGTGGAGATGGCTCCTATTGAAAGAAATATCGTCCAAAGTATGAAGCTATTTTTCCAGCTTTGGGGAATCGCGAGGGATTTTCTTTGCGATAATAAAATGGCGATGTTGAGGGAAATTATCAGCCAAACAATCAATACTTTGGGCGATGTCCAGATGAGGCCGCGCGTACTTCCCCAGGGGTTGATGAGGATGATACTGAGGGCATACAGAATGGTGTAGAGGGTTTTCATTATTCTTTGGTTTTCCTGTTTTTGAGCTTTTTGAGTAAACCTAATCCACCGAGTGCTAAGAGAGCGCCTAATCCGGTGGTGGGTTCGGGAACGGCTTCGGCTGGAAGGGCATCATCGTCAGGGTTTGTAGTTTTGGAGGCTAGGGAGTTGTTATCTTCTGAGGCTAGTTCTGGGTCTTCCAATAAGTCGCCGCTGATGCCAGCTAAATCAAGTTCGTTTTCGTTACTGTCAGTTGATGATAATTCTGGGTCTTCAAGTAAGTCGCTGCTGATGTTTGCTAAATCAACTTGGTTTTCGTTGCTGTCTGTTGATGATAGTTCGGGGTCTTTAAGTAAGTCGCTGCTGATGTTTGCTAAATCAACTTGGTTTTCGTTGTTATTTGTTGATGATAATTCTAGGTCGGCAAGTAAATCGCTACTAGCGCTTGCTAAATCAACTTGGTTTTCGCTGCTGTCTGTTGATGATAGTTCTGGGTCTTCGAGTAAGTTTCCACTGATATTTGCTAAATCTGTGGCATCGTTATTAATTGATGAGTCTCCAATATTTTCGGATGAATCTGAGTCAGTATTTGCTGCGGTATTATCGAGTTTTGTATCGGGAAGTGGCAACTCTGACTCTACATAGTCGGTAGCAAAAACTCTGTTGGCGTTGGCAGTGCGGTTTAGGGAACTGGGTTTGGGGTTCGGTGACGGCGCTGCGCTAGGTTTTGAGGTTGAGACAACAACGACAGTTGATGATGATGATGTTGAGGATGTTGAGGATGTTGATGTTGATGTTGATGTTGATGTTGATGTTGATGTTGATGTTGATGTTGATGATGTTGATGTTGACCACGGTGCAGGTGTAGGCCAAGGTGATGAAGCCCAAGGCGCAGGCGTTGGCAAAGGTGTTGGAGTCCAACGTGGGGTTGTTGGCAAAGGTGTTGGAGTCCAACGTGGGGTTGTTGGCAAAGGTGATGGAGTCCAAGGTGAGGGTGACGGTGCAGGTGACACTAATACTATTGGTGATGGCGTTGGTGACTGGGTTGGTCGAGGTGTTGGTGATGGTGTTGGTCGAGGTGTTGGTGACTGGGTTGGTCGAGGTGTTGGTGATGGTGATGCTGCTACGTAGCCTATGCCACCGCCGCCACTAGCACTACTATGGACAAGGCGAGGTTCACTGAAGAAGGGTAGGCGTGGCAAGGGGGGAAGCCTGATTGGGTTTGGAAAGGGAATGGGAACGGGAACGGGAACGGGAACGGGATTTTTATCAGGAACATATTTGTACACCCAACCCCATTTGACTCCGTTATAAATCGTGACTTCTTGTGCCTTGTTTGGATTCGATTGAGCGAGGTAAAGTTCCGCAGTCCAGAAATAATCTTGAGTTAAATTTATTATATTACTGGGGCGATAAGGGCGATCTTCAAATAAACCATTTGGCTGTATGAAATCACCAGAACCATAGTAGGGAGTGAAATTATTCCTCCCATTACGAATATTGTCAATATAGCTTATCGTATTACCGACACTTCCAATTCCATGCGGGTAGTTAGTAGTAACGCGCTGAATCCAATATAAATTTTGGCTATTCTTAGGGTCAGGCTGTCTTTTGCTTCCTTTTAGGGGAACGTAATTCAAACTAATTGTAGAGCCAATTCCCCCCAGCTTGTTGGTCAGTGGATTCTTCTTACTTGTTGGGTTTAATCCAGTCCCCAAACCACAATCGGTATCAATACCACATGGGTACTGAAGCCTGACATTAAAAGTCCCTTTTAAATTCTTTCCTTTCTTAAAATCCCAACCTGTTGCTACGTTGTAAGTTGTTCTGAGAGTTGTTAAGAAGCTGTTTGTACCTCCTCGTTCTATCTCGCTAACGAAGAGGTTAGCCTTACTTAAGTTAATAGGCTGATCGGGATCGAGTGCAATTAAAGAAGTAGTGCCTGTTCCATTCGGCAATTTAGACTCAGATATGAGTCGTCCTGGACTCTGTGTGAGAGTAAATGCACTACTGGATTGGCCAGAAAGCATCATAATGGAGCTAGTTGATAATACGAATAAATATTTTCTGAATTGCATTATTTTCACCTATTGGGCAAATTAAACAAAAAGAAATAGTGATTCGCCATTCAAGGCTGGGCTAGATGGAATTCAACAAAGGGAGTATCCACCCACCCAGTCCAAACTTTTTCTATTGGCCGAGTTTCAATCGACTCCCCAGCAAGATTTTTCTTCCGTATGGTATCCCTCGTATTGTAATACTGGAAGCGGAAGTGATATATACCTGGCTTGAGTTGCTCATAAGAGCATCCGCCACCATATCCGCTAGAGACATTAAGCGAAAATTGGCTATGATTAGTCCAGAAGAGGCTGATATCTGGAAAGAATGCCAAACTTTTTCCGGGTGTGAGTAACAAAAAGTCAGATTCTTCTGGCCCTCTGATCCAGTCGTTACCACAGGCTGCCCGCTTCACCTCACCATCTGGCGTTAGCAGGTCTGAGTAATAACTACCATAAAAGCTAAAGTGAAATGGGGTTAGAGTATTATTTGTGATCCGCATACCAATCTGTACAGATTGGTATGAACTATCACTCTTATTTGGCAGGGTTAACAATGGCTCCGGTATGAAAGTTTCAAAACGAATACCATCTACTTCCACTGCACTGTTATTCAACCCAACAGGTTGAAGTAATCGAAAATTAGCTAAGGGAGTTACCAACTGACCTGTCCCAGCTACTTCTATTTTCTCTAGCGGCACTTCTTTTCTCTCTAGTATTTCTTTGATGTTCAAAACAGTGAATGGATTTGTGTATACTATTGTCCCAGTCGGAGTTTCATAAGTGAATCTAACCTGATATTCCCCAGACCCAAGAGTATCAAAAGACCAAGATTTATCGAGATTAATAGCGCTTTCATCGTAGGTGGGGCGATGTAATATCAGTTGAAGTAAATTATTTTTCCAAGACAGTCTTCCCTCCATAGAGGTGGATATCTGCTGTCTGACCCCAACTAACGAGCCATGATATTCTCCGTTCCCAACTTGCCTATTTATCGGTTCTCTTCGGTGCAGTGCTTGACCATCTGGCCCGAGTATTTCTGGAATTAAAGCATCATAATCTATAGCCAAGGGAATAGTGGCTGGTGTATTATTAGTAAGGCTGACAGTAAAGCTGAATTCAGAAGTGACACCTGGCTTGTTTTCGGGGATGGATATTGCCACAATTTCTGGCCATTCCACTTTCAGTTGGAGGCCATCTTGTTTAACGTTATCGCTCCGCTTAGATTTTCTAGATGCCATGTTTGTTACCTTTTCAACTTTTAAAGTTTTATTGCCAACAGCTTGTATAGTTCCATAGGTTACTACCAGGAGCGCAGCCATTACTAAAGCCAATAAAAACCGCAGAAAATACTTCATGTCTCGCCCTCTCAATTAGCGGACAATCAGCGAACCAACCAGAACCACACCGCCGCACCAATTATCATCAGCCAAAATAGTTTTCCGCCACGGACATTCGACTCGGACGGCTGCTTCATCAAAGTATACTTGTAATATCCCTTCATCGGCTGAGTATACTTCTGAATTGGTCTAGACATCGGCCAATCAAACACAGATTTCGACCGATCTTCCGGCATCCGAACTCCACTGGGTGGAAAACCGTAGGATATTTGTAGGCGCCAATGCTGCGGTAGGCTTTCTTGTTCGGCAATTTGCTTCGCCGTCAGCGGTACAAACTCTAACTTATACTCGCCAGTCAGATTAGGTCTAAGAGTTTGATGAAAACTGCTACAAAATTGATGGTATTCGAGCTTTGAGGGGTGTCTGCCATCATATTTGTTGCAGTAATGTTTGTCAGTGTAGTGTTCTTGCCAGTTCATAATTCTTCCTCGTTGATGTCCCTGATAATGAACGAAGAGATTGATAGCGATGGGACAACCCTAAGTGGTAATTAAATAGATTGTCAATGGTTATAAAAAAAAAACTATCTTAAATACTTTAATTGATAATTAAATCTCATATAAATGAGCAAGTTCGGCTTAATTTAAGTTAATAAAACATGGCAATCGACACAATATGGGTATTTATATGTAGGTAGGGTAAAGTTGAGTTTACAGAATTTTTACAAGAGTGTCAGTTAACTTGACGGATTCCTTAAAACAGATTGTTGCCGAGGGTTATACATGGTATGCAGTTGACTATAAAATTGGTGATTCAACAGCCGCAAAAAATACAATTTCCTCTCGAACTTGGCTCAAGTTAGTCTAAGTGTTGTATGCAAGTAGTTTTACTTAAGTGTGTGATGCCAGTCGAAAGGTCGATTCACGCTCGGGATAGCTACGCCGATCGCACTTTTTACACAACTTACTCAAAAGGTCGATCGCACGTTTGGACAATTTACTCCTCAAGTCGATCGCACGTTTAGACAATTTACTCCAAAGGTCGATCGCACGTTTGGACAATTTACTCCTCAAGTCGATCGCACTTTTTAGATAATGCAGTATAAAAAACGCTCCCCTCGCCCGCCCCAAGCCGGCAAGTGTCTCAGATCACAAGGCCGGTCGATCGCCCTCACTGCCCAAAAACCTAAAAATATGTCAAATTAAGTAAGGGTTTATAAAATAACTCTTGCCATATCCGTAGACAGTTATGACAACAAAACTAAGAGCTACAGACACAGACAAAATGGAGATAGACTTGCAGCAGTTCAGGGCAGACCAAGAACTGATACTCAACCAAGTAGATAATGCGATCGCTCTGTTCGACTCGTCTGACAGCTTAGTTTTGTTTAACAAAAAATTGGCCCTTACTTGGGGACTGTCCCCAGAATGGCTCGCCACCAAGCCTAAGTGCGACTTGTTGTTTGCCGAAATTGTCGATCGCGGTTATTTATCCCTTCAGCAGTGGCAACAGTTTCAGCAAGCACTGCAAACATCTGAAGATGAAAGTTTATCATTTTATTTCGAGCAATCCAATGCGGTTTGTTTGGAGGTGTGCGCCACAATTACTAACAGCGGCGGGCGGCTGTTTACCTTTCGAGACGTTACCGTATACCAAAAATCCCAAGCTAGCTTGAACGCAGAAGTCAGGCGCCTGACATTTCTTTTAGGCTTAACTGAACGATTGCAAAACTCTCACAGTTTGCAAGAAATAGGTCAGTTTGCTCTCAGCTATCTCGTAGAAGCGACGAATGCTGCTTTCGGAGACGTGAAAGTGATTAGCGGTAAGGGAAAAGACAGGCAAGCGGCGGCGATTTCCAACCAAGTTTCTACTCAATTTCTGGCTAGTTACGGGGAACCAGTCGCCGCTGGAATGCAAGAATTGCTCGACAAAGGCATTCCCTACGGCACCGGTTTGCTGTGGGAAGTGGTGGAAACTGGTAAACCTTTGTTTGTCGATGATTATGCCCAACATTCCAATGCTGTGCCGCAATTTCGACATCCGGGAATCGGACAATTGGGCATTTTTCCGATCGCATCTACCGACGGTACAATCATCGGAGTGCTGACGCTGGAGTCGCGCAACGTCAAAAAACTGCAAGCTTCCCTCCACCAAGAAGTGCTCACGGCTGCTTGTCGCACGCTGGGGGCGGCGATCGAGCGGGCTCAGACACAAGAAAACCTGCGCCAAGTTAACGAACAATTAGAATATTCTTCTCAGTTAAAATCCGAGTTTTTAGCCTCGATGTCCCACGAATTGCGGACGCCTCTCAACAGCATTCTCGGCTTTTCAGACTTGCTGCTGCGCCAAACATCGGGCCAGTTGAGCGATCGACAAATCAACTATGTAGAACTAATCGAAAAAAGCGGTCAGCACTTGTTGCAGCTAATTAACGATATTCTCGATCTTTCTAAAATTGAAGCCGGGAAAGTAGAACTCAATTTACAGTGTGTGCGCGTTCACGAACTCGCTACAGATTGTCTGAAAATGATTCAGCCGCGGGCAGATAAAAAGCGGATCGCTTTGTCTTTAGAACTCGACTACCGCATTACTAAAGTTTGGCTAGACGAGCGGCGAATGCGACAAATTGTAATTAATTTACTTTCCAATGCGATCAAATTTACCCCAGAACGAGGACAAGTTAAACTCAGCGGGCGTCTGGCCTACGGCAGCGAAATGAACGGCGATTACCGCCCCGATTGTTCTCCTGTAAATGCCAGCACTCCTTACTTTTGTCTTGAGGTGAAAGACTCGGGTATCGGCATTCCTGAACACCGCTGGCACTTGCTATTCCGACCTTTTCAACAGGTGGATTCTTCCCTGACTAGGCGCCATGAAGGTACAGGTTTGGGTTTGGCTTTGACTAAGCGTCTGGCGGAATTGCACGGCGGAACTGTTTCTTTTCAATCAGTTTGCGATCGCGGCAGTTTGTTCCGCGTTTGGCTGCCTTTGACTGAGATGCGTCAAGAATTGGGAAGCTTTGCTGCTTGTGCTTTGGATGCTAAGTTAGTAGCTGCTTCTGCGATCGCCTTACCAGTTGGCAGCAAGCGGATTTTGGTGGTGGAAGACCAGCCTTTTAACCAAATGTTAATTTCTGAGGTGATGGAATTGGAGGGCTACAGGGTAGAGATTCTGGCGGATGGTAAGGCAATGCTCGATCGCATCCATGCCGCCTCTGCTGCGCCCGAGTTGCTGCCAGATTTGATCTTGATGGACATTCAGTTACCCGATGTGGATGGCTTTGAGTTGATGCGCCGAGTCAAAGCAAATCCTGTCTGGAAGTCGGTACCGATGATTGCGGTGACGGCGATGGCGATGGCTGGCGATTGCGATCGATGTTTGGAAGCTGGCGCTTCGGCTTATTTGAGCAAGCCGCTGGATCTGAATTTGGCGATCGCTACAGTCCGTTCTTTTCTCAACTAACAATAATTATTTGCAGTTCCAGCAGTGCCATTTATTACAATTTATAAGTGAAAAGGTTAGACTCAATAGTAGATAAATTTCTATAGGACTTGCGCGCACTTGCCTCAGAAACCCGGTTCCTGCCAAAAATATCGAGTTTAATAACTAGAAATATACGAATCAACCAGGTTTCGAGCATCTACACGCGCCAGTCCCGAGCTAAATTCAATATACATCATATTCCATGTCAAACAAGTCGCCCTGCATCATGTTGGTTGATGACGAGCCAGCTAATCTAATTTTACTGGAAGAGTTATTGCAACTCAAAGGATACACGACAGTATCAGCGCTATCTGGCGATGAAGCGCTCTTCCTCGCCCGTGTATCTCGACCGGATTTAATTTTACTAGATATTATGATGCCGGATCTGAACGGTTTTGATGTGTGCGAGATCCTGCGGAAGGATACGGCTTTGCAAACTGTACCGGTAATTTTTTTGACGGCCCTCGATGACGATACCTCTCGCCTCAGAGGGTTAGAAATTATGGCCGACGATTATTTAACCAAACCTTTTAACAGTCGCTTGCTGCTGGCGAAAGTTGAAAATATTTTGCAGTTGAGCCAAATGCGATCGCAAGCTGTATCTTCCCAATTCAACCAGCAGGTAAAAGAGCAAAGCAAGCGCCAAATTGCCGCCGCCTGGGAGGCTAACGAATATCTTTCCGAAAAATTTCACCTATTTGTCCCGGAACAGCTTCTCGAACGAATTGCGCCCCAAGGGATAGAATCAATTCAGTTAGGCAATGTCACAGAAGAAGAGCTGACTATTTTATTTTGCGACATTCGCGGGTTTACGGCGATCGCCGAATCTCAAGAAGCACGCGAAACCTTTGAATGGTTGAACGCTTTTTTTACGAAAATGAACGATTGCATCACCTCCCACGGCGGGTTTATTGACAAATACCTCGGCGATGCTATCATGGCAGTATTTGACCAACCGCATTCTCACGCTATAAATGCGATCGAAGCCGCAGTAGCAATGCAAGAAAGTTTGCATGAATTTAATGCCGAGCGCCACAAATACAATTTAGAATATCCCGTCAATATTGGTACGGGAATTAACACAGGTATCGGCATGATCGGCACCTTGGGTTCCGATCGCCGGATGGACTCTACAGTCATCGGCGATGTGGTAAATACAGCTTCTCGGTTAGAAAATTTAACCAAAATATACGGTTGCCAAATAATTGTTAGCGAAAATGCGATCGTTCATGCTAGAGAATTTCTCAATAACATACATCCGAACTCAAGCTCAAAAGAAAGTCTATTATTGAAGTGTGACTTGGAAGCCGAAACACCGGAGAGTATAATTTCAACTTTTCACGCAACAGCAGCCGATCGCCATTCGCCCACCCACAACTATTACTATCGCTGGATCGATCGAGTAACCCCGCGCGGCAAGCAGCAAGCTATTGAAATCTACGAAATCTGGCCAACCTCCAGTCCCGACTCTGAAGCCAAGCAACTTACCCAAGCTTTATTTGACAAAGGAATTAAAGGATGGCAATCCGAAAGATTTGTCGCCGCCTTGGGATATTTTCAGCAACTAATCGAACAAAACCCCGCTGATACAGTCGTCAGTTTTTATATAAACCGCTGCCAAGAAAAACTCGGTCTTATACCTACAAATAGCAGCTCAGAAATGATATAAATAAAACCCGTTCATAGTCAGGACGAAGAGTCCTTCCTAAAGGTTCATAGTGAGGACGAAGAGTCCTTCCTAAAGGTTCGTAGTCAGGACGAAGAGTCCTTCCTAAAGGTTCGTAGTCAGGACGAAGAGTCCTTCTTAAAGGTTAGTAGTGAGGACTTCAGTCCTCAGTCTCAGCGCCAATAAGGACTCTTCGTCCTTACTACGAACCTATGAGAACATTCTAATTTTAGCGCACATCAAACCAAGGACTAAAGTCCTTACTACGAACCTATACGAACCTATGAGAAAATTGTAACTTGAGTTCGCACGAATAAGGACTCTTCGTCCTTACTACTAACCTATGAAATAGATCGAATTTAGTTGCCATCAAACCGCCGTCAAAACCTGCTCTCTCAACTTCGCAATCAACTGATTAACCCCGCCCGCATTCAAACGATAACTCAAAGGATGACCGATCAAATAAGCCGAACTTTGAAACAAAACATCAATTTCCACCAAACCATTTTCCCGCAAAGTTTTGCCAGTCGAAACCAAATCCACAATCGCCTCGGACATACCCGTAATCGGCCCCAACTCCACAGAACCATACAGAGGCACAATTTCCACCGGCAAATTCAAATTATGAAAATATTCCCTAGCACAGTGTACGAACTTAGAAGCAACTCTACCGTGAGGAGGCAAATCCACACTGCGCCGATAAGAACTAGATTCCTTCACCGCCACAGACAGCCGGCATTTGCCAAAATTTAAATCAATTAAATTAGCAACTTTCGGCTTTTTTTCCCGCAAAACATCATAACCCGCAATTCCCAAATCAGCTTGACCGTATTCCACATAAACAGGCACGTCGTGCGTCCTTACCAGCAAAGCTTTTGCCGTTCCGGTAGTATCATAAATTTGAAGTTGGCGGTTAGACGAATCGAGAAAAGCACTAAAGTCTAATCCAACCGATTTAAACAGTCGAATGCTATCTCCTAACAGTCCACCTTTGGGAAGTGCTACGGTAATCATATTGATTTGGGATTGTAAATTGCTGAGTTTTGGATTCGGAATCTGCCCTGCTTGAGCGGAAACAGCTTTTTCCTACACCACAATAGCACAAACTGTTCCAATATCAAAACAAGTTTAGCTATTGCTAATAATTGTGTTTGTGTATAATATATTGTATTGAGACTTAGTTAAATCTGACTTTATTAACGATTGTCTGCTAAATAAATCATAGGGGAAAGCAAAAATATGACTAAATTGACTCTAGTAATCGGCAACAAAAATTATTCGTCTTGGTCGCTGCGTGCTTGGCTGGCGATGAAACAAGCTGGACTAGAATTTGCAGAAGTGAGAATCCCCCTAGACGGTCAGACAACCCACGCGGAAATTCGGCACTATTCTCCTTCGGGAAAAGTCCCTGTTTTAATCGACGGCGACTTGAAAGTCTGGGAATCTTTAGCAATTTGCGAATATGTTGCAGAACGCTTTGCAAATCATTTGTGGCCTACCGATATAGCAGCTAGGGCGATCGCCCGTTCCATCTGCGCCGAAATGCACGCAGGCTTTCAAAATCTCCGCGAAAATATGCCGATGGACTGTCGCAACCGCTATCCAGGCGAAGGAATGACCCCCGGTGTCGAAGCAGAGATCGATCGCATCTTGGCAATTTGGCGCGAATGCCGCCAAAAATTCGGCACCAGTGGCGATATGCTGTTCGGAAATTTCACAATTGCTGACGCCATGTTTGCCCCCGTTGTCATGCGTTTTGTCACCTACGAAGTCAAATTAGATGCACAAGCACAAGCTTATGCTGATACGCTGTTGGCACTGCCTGCAATGCAGGAATGGCTAGCAGCAGCTTACAGCGAATCCGAAAGTATTGCACATCTTAAAATCTAGCAAACATTCAGTTGACTAAACCTAAACACTCTTCGCGATCGCAACCTCACCACAGATGGCAATTACGGGGAATTTACCCCGACAAAACCTGTTTGTTTGCAAGCTTTGTGTAATTCATGCTCAAATCAAAAGTCTAAAATCTAAAATCAGGATGCGGATTCTTTTAGTTGATGATGAAGTTGAGTTGACCGACCCTTTGAGTCGAGTATTAACCCGCGAAGGTTATACAGTTGATGTCGCATTTGACGGCGCAAATGGCAGCAATTTAGCAATGCAGGGAAATTACGATTTGCTAATTTTGGATTGGATGCTCCCGAGACAAACCGGATTGGCAATTTGTCAACAATTGCGATCGCAAGGAAAGAATACACCAGTCCTATTTCTCACCGCCAAAGACACCCTAGACGATCGCGTACAGGGACTTGATGCAGGCGCAGACGACTATCTAGTCAAGCCATTTGAACTGCGAGAGCTCCTAGCCAGAGTCCGCGCCTTACTGCGCCGCCCCCCTACTTTTGACGCCGAAGTAGCCGTCGGGCGCCTGCAAGTCGCAGACTTACAGCTAGACTACGACAATCAAATAGCCTATCGGGGCGATCGAACAATTGACCTATCAGAAAAAGAATGTCAACTATTAGAATACCTAATGCGCCATCCCGGTCAAATACTAACACACGAACAAATCCACCAATACTTGTGGAGTGAAGCAGAAAAACCCAGCAGCAACGTATTAGCAGCTCAAATTCGTCTCCTGCGCCGCAAAATAGAAGCCCCTAGCGAATCCGTCCTAATTCACACAGTTTACGGCAGGGGCTATCGCTTTGCAGAAGCCAGTTAATAATAGGAATTGGGTTGATCTTCCATCTTCCTTCGTGTCCTACCCTTCGGGAACGGCTTCGCCGAACGCGTCTTCGCGGTTTCATCTTCCATCTTCCATCTTCCTTCGGAAGCATTCTTCCTTCACACCCTAAACCAATCCCTACGGATCTTGACAAACCAAAGTAATTACTGTCACCTCCGGCCGACAAAATAACCTCCCCGGCGCATAAGTTCCCAAACCGCGATTCACGTACAGCAAATTACTCCCTACTCGATGCAAACCGCTAGCCCATTCCCAGTGAGTAACCACTCGATCGCAAGCCGACATAAAAGGAATCCACTTGCGGATTGCTGGATGAATCAAATAGCCAATTTTTCTCACCCAAGCATACAAAGGCCCGATCCCAGGAATCACAATTTGACCGCCGTGAGTGTGCCCAGAAAACTGCAAATCAATCCGCCACTTTTGCAAAATTTCAGCAGTATCAGGATTGTGAGACAACACAATCCGAGAAACCGCCGGATTGATTGATGCCATTACAGGCGCAGGCGCAAAATCCCCCGACCAAAAATCTGCCAACCCAACTAAAGCCAATTCAGACCCCAAAGGATAAATCGCTTCATTGTACAAAACCCGAATACCTGCATTATTTAAAGCATTAGCCACCTCTATTTTTCCCCCAGGAAAATAGTGGTCGTGATTGCCCAAAACCGCATAAATTCCCACCCGACTTTGCAAGTTTTTCAATCGCTGCACTAAGCCGTAAATAGGCGCCGGATCGTAGGTAATAAAATCTCCCGTTAAAAAAATCAAGTCTGCTTCAGCTTCATTAGCCGCCACAATCGCCTCTTCTAACAACCATTCCGACAGCCGCACCCCGTCATAATGAAAATCAGTAAGCTGTACAATTTTAGTACCCGATAGATTTGCTGGAAGATTTGCGATCGGTATTGTTAAACAGTCTACCCGCAGTTTCCCAGTTAATAACCTGTGCATACATCTAAGGTTTATTGACAGAGCGCCACCTCTAGTTTAGCAAAAAAACAGACAACACTGCAAAACTAGATGTTTTTCCCTCTTTTTTCTGCCATCTGACTAATGATTAATAACTCCTAACTCCTAACCAAATGCCAAAGTGCTTCTTAATTCTTGTTTCTTACATCCGTTACACAACCCGTTGCCGAACTTCATCTTTGATAAATCACCTCAAAAGTTTCGATCGCTTTCTTCTTACCTTTAACAATCACAGAGCCAATTTTCCTAAACTCAAACATATCTTTAGTAACGCTGTACACACTATCGCTCACCAAAATTTGTCCTCCCTCAGCCATTGACTGCAACCTCGATGCAATATTCACCTCATCTCCTATTGCAGTATAGTCCATGTGCTGCGGCGAACCAATGTTACCAACAACCACCTCCCCCGAACTAATCCCAATACCAGTCAGAAAATTATCCGTAATCCAAGGAACCGACATCCTCCCAATCCTGCGCTGCATATCGATCGCCGTTTCGATCGCCTTCCTTTCGCGATCGGCCACTTCCGAAGGCGCCCCAAACATTGCCACAATCATATCTCCCACAAACTTATTCACAGTACCTTCATGACTAAAAATTACCTCTACCATCTCCGTAAAATACTCATTTAGATACATTACTATTTTTTCAGCAGGCAGCTCTTCACACTTAGTAGTAAAATCTCTAATATCAGAAAACAGAACCGTTAAATTGCGCTTAGTCGGATTCATAGAAATTTCTCCTTTAGCTTCGATAACTGCTCGCACCACCTGCGGAGAAAGGTATCTTTCCAAATTATTTTTAATTCGTTCTTCCTTCAATTTACTTTCATGTAAAAGCGCATTCTCGATCGCCGCCGCCGCTTGCGATGCCAAAGCCGTAAATAATTTTAAATCCTGTGCCGTATAGTTGACAAGTTCGTTATAACTAATATTGATCACACCGATCGTACCGTTCTGTGTTGTTAAAGGCGCACAAATCATAGAACGCATCTCATTGTCTCCCGGAACATATCTCGGATCGGACAAGACATCATTAACTATTTCAGCTTTTCCCGAAACAAGAATATGACCTGCTATCCCTATATTTGGGCCGATTTTGGTTTTGCGGTTGTACTCTTTGCCGCGCGCCGAAATAATCTCCAATTTGCCTACTTTTTCATTAATTAGCATCACCGAAATATTGGTAGCTTCAATCAATTTTTTAGCTTCAGTCACCACCAATTGACTGACCTCTGAAACCCCCAGACAAGTAGCTATTTTGCTAGAAAAATCGTACAAAAAATTGACTTCTTCATACTTCTCTAAAGTATCTACAGCCAAAGTTCTGATATCCAAGTCGGCGCTGGCAGCATAACTCAGCATATCGGCAATAAATGCTGCTTTTTGAGTTCCCGTTACGTAACCGATAACTTCATCGGCTAGAATAATAGGATACGTATCAAAGGAACTCTGACAGTCTTCGCCAAATAAAATAGTTCCTTCAACATTCCGAATAGCTATCGGAGAGTTTAAAACACCGAGCGCCCCCTCAAGAACCACCCGCAAATCTTTCTTAGAAATCAATTTTTTGAGATTGATACGAACCATTTAGTTTGCTATTAGTCTTGAATCAGCCATCGTCAGTCATTAATTTTTAACCAGCCAGTTAATTTGAGATTTTAGACGGAGGCCTTCGCGATCGCGGGATCGCTCGCTTAGACAAGTGTCCAACCATTTTAGATGTTAAATTGACTGTACAGATGGAATCTAGAAACTTTAACCTTACTCTAAAATTGGTGGATCTCCACCACATAATTCCGGGGATTTTATGAGTTTTTGAGCGAGTCATCAACCACCAAATACCAAAGAATGTTATCGTCAATTAATTGTCTGCCTCTCTTTAAATCTCTGCAATCAAACCCAGAACTTCTCTAGCTTTTATCAGCACTTCTTTCGGGCGAAAAGGTTTGGTCATATAAAGATTTGCCCCCACAGCCATACCATTTTGCTTATCATACTCTTGTCCCTTAGCTGTCAACATAATAATATAAACCTCCTGCATACCTAGTTCATTTTTAACGGTATTGCATACCTCTAAGCCGCTCATTTTCGGCATCATCACATCGAGAAAAACCAAATCCGGCTTTTCTTCCTTAATTATGTTTAACGCCTCAAGTCCATCTCTCGCTATCAGCAACTCTACATCATCCTCATCTTCCAACTTTTCTAGAGCCTGCTCCATCAAAATCAGAATATTTGGTTCGTCATCGACAATTAAAACTTTTTTCACAGCAATTCCTCATTAATTAGTTTTTTCTGCCCGTTATCGTCCGCAATATCTCCCAAAACAATTAAGGAAACATTTTTCAAGCCCTGAGTAAGCCGCAAAAATTTGACCAATTCTTGATCTTGAGATAGCGCTTCGTCAATAATAATCAAATCCGGCTCGATCGAGCTAAGTCGCTCCACGCAGGAGCGAGCATCAAATGCCTCGATCGCATTATATCCCTGAAAAAGCAACGCATCTAACAAAGTTTTGAGAGAAGAAGCATTGCTAACAACAACCAACACCGTCTGATTTGACATTTCTTGCCGCAGGAGCAAGGCGATCTCTTTTAACAGTACCGCTACATTTATAGGCTTCGTAAAATATCTATCTATCCCCAAATTGCCACTTCTTTCTCTGTCTTGAATGAGGGAGACAATGATAATCGGAATTCCCCTAGTTTCCGGGTCATTTTTGAGAAATGCCGCCACATCAAAACCATCAATGTGAGGCATCATTACATCTAAAATTATTAGATCCGGTTTGACTGCTTTCGCCTGAGAAATCGCCTCTATGCCGTTAATTGCCTCCGCGACTTTGTACCCTTCTTGTTCCAGTGACTGCCTCAGCATTTCCCGGATGTTAGGCTCATCGTCAACCACTAAAATCTGCTGGTTTTTTTTAAAGCCGATCGGAGTTCGCGTGACGACTTGCTGTTTTAGTTGCCTGATTAAATCATTGATATTGTTGTATTTTTCCACTGAGTCAATATTTTTGACTAGCGGTATACTAAAGGAAAAAGTGCTGCCCCGGCCCAATTCACTTTCTAGCCAAATTTTACCACCGTGGTGTTCAACGATTTGTTTGGAAATAGGCAGCCCCAAACCAGTGCCTTTCGGCTTTTCTGTCAGAATATCTCCCACTTGTTTAAATCTTTCAAAAACTTTGCTTTGGTCTTCGGGTGCAATGCCTATACCAGTATCGATAATGCTAATAACCAGCTCGTCACTCTTGACTCTTGCTTGACAGGTGACAGAACCAGATTCTGTGAACTTGACTGCATTTGAGATTAAATTGATCGCGACTTGAACCATGCGATCTCGGTCTACTAATACCTGCGGCAGTCCCGGGCTAAAATCTTTAATCAACTTCAAGTTATTCTTTTCTAATAAAGATGACGTGGCTGCGATCGCCTGTTTTAAAATTTGCACTGGATTTGTCGGCTGTAACTGCCATTCAACTCGCCCAGCTTCCATTTTAGCAATATCCAAAACATCATTAATCAAAGATGTCAACCGCTCAGCTTCGGACACAATAATATTGATATTGTCTCCCACTTTGTTCAAGGCTTTTTTGATTTTTTTATCTTCTGCTGGTACTCCTGGAACAATCACTTCTTCTAGTTTTTCTTTGATCAGCGAAGCAAAACCCAAGACTGAAGTTAAAGGCGTCCGCAATTCGTGAGAAACTGTAGCCAGAAAATCTGTTTTCATGCGGTCAACTTCTCGTTCGACCGTCACATCTCTAATCAAAATTACGGAACCCAGAGAGCGATCGGCTTCATCTTTCACCGCTTCTTTCAGAATAGTTGTCGCTAAAGCTTGACCGATCCTAGAATTTCCTAGTTCCACTTCCAGCGTCACAATTTCTCCCTCTCGGTGCTCTGTCGCCTCGACCAATTTTGCTAATTTTTTCGGAAAGATTTCTGATACTTTTTTCCCTTTCAGGTCAACATCTTTCAATTCAAACATCGCCAGCAATGCTGGGTTAAACCTAGTAATTTTAGCTTCAATATCAGTGACTAATAACCCGTCAGCCAAATTATCAACGATCGCATTTAAGTCGGCCAAAGTCGTCCGCAATTCCCAGGACTGCTTTTTAGTGCGATCGAGCAATTCTGCTTGGTGCATAGCTACTCCCAATTGACTGCCAACCTGAGCCAGCAACCTCACTTCTCCCGCTTCCCACTCACGGGAACCGGAATTCTGGTAAGCTGCTAGCAAACCCCAGAGATTTTCCCCCACAAAAACAGGCGCTACACAATATGCTTTGGCTTGAATTTGTTCGAGAATTTCCACGTGACAGGGAGAGTGACCAATTTTATAAATGTCATTAACTACAAAAATTTCTTGATGGCGATACCTGCCACCTTCAGTTTTTTGCAAATAGTCATCTTGCCACACAGTTTTAACTTTGTCAGTGACTAAAGGTATCCAACCTTGTGCTACCGACTCCGAGACAAATTCCCCGCTCCAGTTGGGAAAAAAACGGTAAACTCCTACTCGATCGCAGTTGAGTATTTGCCGCACTTCTTGAGTCGTAGCGCTAAATATTTTGTCAATATTTAGCGTCTGGCGAATCCGTTCAATTACTCTAGTTAATGTGCGCTCCTGTTCTGCTGCTTTCGCCTGCTGTTTAGCTTGAAACTGTATTTGTTCAAGGTACTCAGACTGCTGCAAAGCTACTCCCAAATGAGTGCCAATTTGATTCAGTAACTTGACTTCGGTTTCTTCCCAGTGTCGCGCACCTCTGTGTTGAAATGCGCTGAGCAATCCCCATAGTTTCTCTCCTTTAAAAATAGAAACAACTGCACAGGATTTGACGCCAAAATATTCTAAAGCTTCTATATGACAATCGCTCTGACCGGCCTTGTAGATATCGTCAGCGATAAAAGTTTCCGCGCACCGGAATCGACCTCCTTGGTGTTCGTTTAAGTAGGGGTCTTCCCAGCCGCTGCCTACCAATTTCGGCCAGTTCCCGGATTCAGATTCAAAGATAAAGTCCCCAAAATAGTCTTCACGGAATTGATAAATGGCAATGCGATCGACATTCAAAAGTTTGCGGACTTCTGTCGCTGCTGTCTGGAAAATTGTTTCCATATCTAAGGTTTGGCGGATCTTGTCAATCATCCGAGTTATTGCTCGTTCTCGGTCTGCTTCCTTAACCAGCTCTTCAGTGCGTTTTCGCAATTGATCCTCTAAAGTAGTCTGGAGTGCTGTTGACCGCCTTTGAGCTTCATCTAAAAGTTTTGCTTGCTGTATTGCTATTCCTAGGTGCACCGCAATTTGACTGACAAACTCAATTTCATCTTCCTGCCACTGACGCGGAGCGCGACATTGGTGAATGCACAGCAATCCCCAAAGTTTCTTACCTTTGACTAATGGTACTATCAAGTTTGCTTTGACATTAAATTGATCGAGAACTGCAATATGGCAATCGCTCAACCCGGCTTGATTGATATCATTGACTGCCTGAATTCTTCCTTGCTCATATCGCATTGAATATTGTTGACCAAAGCAGTGATCGTGTACCTTTATAGCTTTTACTGAATCAAACTCTGGCAGCACGTCTTCAGACACAAATTCCCCGTCATCAAATCCTGAATCACGATAAAATCTAAATATTGCTACTCGATCGGCATTCAGCAGTTGACGCACTTCCCTAGCCGTTGATTTAAAAATAATATCCAAGTCTAGAGACTCTCGAATTTTGGTCACTACAGCAAACAGAGCCTTTTGTTTGGCAACTCTAGCTGCTTCTGGTTTAGTTGCCGACTCTAGTTCGGCAACGCGCGCTTTGAGGGTTTCTACCTCGCTTTTGAGTGACTCGTAATCTTTGGTATCTAATATGATATGACTTTCTGACATATATTTTACTTTTTTTTGGTGTTTTTGGGAAGTATTGATAGTTGTTTAATTTTATAATTATTAATGATATTATATCGTATTTTCAATAAACTTTCGAGGGGATTGGCTCGGATGGTTTTATAACTACGAACTAACGCTTTCGTGCCTCGCGGAGCGCACTAGCTGGGATTGTCGATCGAACGCTGTTATGATTGAAGCCGCCTTAGGCGCCCAACTGCTAAGCTCTGGTACATCTAGATTGTGTGTGATGTTCGAGGGCCAGAGGAGGAGAACGGGAGAGGGTGACAGAGGAAGAGGATTTTTGATGGTCATCGAAATATACAATTTAAATGCACAACGGTTGACAGCATTTTTATAATATATATGACTTGAGTAACAAGCTGTTTAAAACCGGATCGATCGCCTTCTAACTGGCATTCCCCGGCCCGCATTTATATTCTTTTTGCAATTATTTTCCTAACTCAGACTGGCACCGCACGGCGATCGATTGTCGCTACCGGGGCGGAGATTGCCCGTACAAAGCACTATATATACATGACGGCAACTGCGAGGAATTGCCCGTAGTGTGTCAATCTCGCATCTTGCACCAAATCCCGGAACCGCTGCACGTGGGGTTCCACCAGCAATCAACTAATTGTGGCCGGGTTCTCATCGGCCCCGCGTGCAAGACTCTCGCAACGGGTGCAAAATATGAGTCGATCGTCAAACCATCAATTAAAGCGGCCCATTCCCTACGGGATAGCTACGCTTCACGGCTTTTTCGCCCCTCTGTGTCACCCTCATCAGCTTTCCTGATGACCCTCATCAGTTCTACTGTCGC
>NZ_JAUBOJ010000087.1:0-19819 GCF_036700185.1 Microcoleus sp. BM001215392
ATAAGGGGGGGACAAGATTCTTCTCAAAGTCCCCCTTTTTAAGGGGGATGCGAGGGGGATCGAGATATGTGCAACGACCCATTAAATTGGTATAACACAAGCCTGTTTATTTGTAGGCGAGTGTATCAGCCCTAAATCTAAAATCTAAAATCGAATGGTTGTTTCCAGAGACCCTGATGGTTTAGAAACGATTTCTGAGGGGATCGCAATTTTAATTGATTTAGCAGAACGGGGAGAAATCGATCCTTGGGACGTTAAAGTCATTGAAGTGTTCGATCGATGTTTGAGCAAGCTGACCAACGCCTGTGATGCCGATCAGAGTTCAGATTTCTCCGATTTGTCCCACTCCGGCCAAGCGTTTTTGTACGCTTCAATGCTGGTTTTGCTCAAAGCAGAAAGTATTGTCCTCTGTGAACCCCCGCCGAATCCCGAAGTGGACGAAGCCGCCCTCGAAGACACAGAGCACTCAGGAGGGCGACATTTGCCGCAGCATCTGGAGCGACAACTGCGCCGTCGCGGTGTAGCTCAACTCCCACAAAAACGCCCGGTGACTCTCCCAGAACTAATCGAGCAATTGCAGCTCATGAAAGCTGCGATGGAGCAGACTGTTGCTCCTCGCCGCCGCCCGACTTCAAAAATGCGATCGCAAGCTGCTCAGGCTATCTTTGAGCTAGCTCACCAAGAAAATCTCGTGGAAACTGCTAGCGAACTCGATCGATTTCTAGCAGAACGGGGCCAGGAAATTGACGAGGGTTGGCTGGACTTGGACAAATTGCTGGAACTGTGGCATCATCACGGTTTTAACTCCTCTGTCCACCCAGACCCCCCGCCCGCGACTGAGGAAGTTCATTTACCAAAGTATGACCGCGTGGGTGTTTTTTGGGCGTTGTTGCTGCTCTCGGCTCAGTCTAAAGTAGAGTTGCTTCAAGAGGAGTTTTACCAAGACCTCAAAATCCGGGCGCTTTGAGCTTGGATGTGCATCAGATAGGCTTCCGGGGCGGGTTTACCAGTGTTTGGAACTCTTGAGAGCCGGACGAACCTGCTTCTAGAGGACTTTTAGGTACATTCACCCGGACTTGAGATTATTTCTGATTTCTGATTCCTGGTTGGTTAAATCCAGGTAAATTGGGCATAAATGATTGATAGCCTGGTAGGATATCGCCTATAAACAGGTCAGGGTGCTGCGATCGATAAAGGTCGCAACCGCTAGCATCTAATTGTTGAGTTGATATCAATTAACAGAGGGTTGAGGAAGTTAATAATGAAAGCGATGATTCTGGCGGCCGGTAAAGGCACTCGCGTCCGTCCCATTACTCACACGACACCAAAACCGATGATTCCCATCCTGCAAAAGCCAGTGATGGAGTTTTTGGTTGAATTGCTCCGCCAGCACGGATTTGACCAGATTATGGTCAATGTTTCCCACTTGGCCGACGTGATTGAAAACTACTTCCGCGACGGTCAAAAGTTTGGGGTACAAATTGGCTATTCTTTTGAAGGGCGAATTGAAGACGGACAAATGATTGGAGAAGCCGTCGGTTCGGCTGGCGGTATGAGACGAATTCAGGACTTCTCGCCGTTTTTTGATGATACTTTTGTCGTGCTGTGCGGCGACGCTTTGATTGACTTGGACTTGACTGCTGCTGTGAAGTGGCATCGGGAAAAAGGGGCGATCGCTACTATTGTAATGAAATCTGTTTCCCGGGATGAAGTTTCCAGTTACGGTGTTGTAGTTACTGACGAGTCTGGCAAAATTAAAGCTTTCCAAGAAAAACCTTCTGTAGAGGAAGCTCTGAGTACCGACATCAACACTGGTATTTATATTTTTGAACCAGAAATATTCAATTACATTCCTTCTGATACCGAGTACGATATCGGTTCCCAGTTATTCCCCAAGCTAGTAGAAGCAGGCGCGCCGTTTTACGGGATTAGCATGGACTTTGAGTGGGTTGATATTGGCAAAGTTCCTGACTATTGGCGGGCAATTCAGAGCGTGCTGTTGGGAGAAATTAAAAATGTTTCGGTTCCCGGAATTGAAGTGCGTCCCGGCATTTACGTTGGTTTAAACGTAGCTGTCAACTGGGATAAAGTTGATATTACCGGGCCTGTTTACATTGGCGGGATGACGATTATTGAAGACGGAGCCAAAATTGTCGGCCCAACAATGATCGGCCCGAATTGTTGGGTGTGTAGCGGGGCGACTGTGGAAAATAGCGTGATTTTTGAGTATTCCCGTTTGGGCCCGGAGGTGCGGTTAGTTGACAAACTGGTGTTCGGACGCTACTGCGTTGATAAAACTGGGGCGGCGATCGATTTGCAAGCAGCAGCTCTCGATTGGCTGATTACTGACGCTCGCCAAGTTTTACCGACTCAGCACGGAGAAGAGCGGCGGGCGATCGCAGAAATTCTCGGTCATACTGATTAATGGTTAATTGCTAATTGCTAATTTTTTCAGGTAAGGTGCGCACTGCGCACCTTACTTTTACGGTGATTATCTCAGCTTTCAATTCTGGTAAGGCGCTCTTGCTGCACCCTGAATTTTAGGACTGAAGATAAGTATATTGACCCAAACTCCGCTCGTAATTTTGCAGTAAAAGTTGAGCCTCCGAAAGAGTAATTTTATTTTGCTGCAAAGCTGCTTCTGTCTGGCGGCGGATGCTTTCAACCAAACTTTCTGCATCGTATTGTACGTAGCTGAGAACTTCTTTCATCGTGTCCCCTTTGACAACGTGTTCGATGTGATAGCCAGAAGGCGTTAGCTGAATGTGCACTGTATTTGCATCGCCGAATAAGTTGTGAAGGTTGCCCATAATTTCTTGATAAGCACCTCCCAAAAATAGCGCCAAATAGTAAGGTTCTCCGGGTTTGAGAGTATGCAGCTCCAACACAGACTTGACATCTCGCAAATCGATAAATTGGTCGATTTTGCCGTCGCTGTCGCAGGTGAGATCGGCTAAAATACCGCGCTGAGTCGGTTCTTCATCGAGCCGATTAATTGGCATTATTGGGAACAATTGGTTAATTGCCCAACTGTCTGGTACTGACTGAAAAACAGATAAGTTGATGTAATAAATGGATGCCATCACCTTTTCTAGGTCTTCCAAATCGTCCGATACGTATTCTTTTTGCCGCGCGATCGCCTGTATTTTATCGCAGCAAGCCCAGTACAACTGTTCGGTTTTCGCCCGTTCCGCAATTCCCAAATAGCCTAAGTTAAATAAACTAACTGCTTCTTCCTTGAATTGGATAGCATCGTGATAGACTTCTTGGTAATTTTCGGGACTGATAGATTGGTAAATTTCGTAGAGATTGCGCGGAATTTGGTGCGCGTTTTCGTCTACGGGTTCTGGTATTTCTCTGGGAACATCGCTAGTTCCGAGTACGTCAAAAACTAAGACTGATTGGTGAGATGCGATCGCCCGCCCGCTTTCACTAATGATAATTGGTACAGGAATTTTCCGCTCGTCGCAGGCATCTTTGACTCCGGCTACTACGTCGTTGGCGTAGTTTTGCATATTGTAGTTTTTGGAAGCGTGGAAGTTGGTTTTAGAACCATCGTAGTCAACCCCTAGCCCGCCGCCTACGTCCAAGTAGCTCATGTTAGCTCCCAATTTAGCTAATTCTACATAGATGTGGCTGGCTTCTCGAATGGCGTCTTTGATGACGCTAATTGAGGAAATTTGAGAGCCGATGTGGAAGTGCAGCAACTGCAAACAATCAAGCATTCCAGCTTTTTCTAGTTGGGCGACGGCGCGGATAATTTCAGGAATTGTCAAGCCAAATTTTGCCCGATCGCCCGTGGAACCTCCCCAGCGCCCAACGCCTTTGGTCGTGAGTTTGGCTCGCACTCCCAAAACCGGTTTAATTCCTAATGCAATGCTCGCGGCGATTGCGAGTTCTACTTCCTCAATTTGCTCTAGCACAATTACCGAAGTTTGACCCAGCCGCTGCGCCAAAATCGCAGTTTCGATGTATTCGCGGTCTTTGTAACCGTTACAAATTAACAAAGCGCCCGGGGTTTTTAAGGTCGCCAAAGCAATCATTAATTCTGGTTTCGAGCCGGCTTCCAATCCGAAGTGATGGGGTTGACCGAAACGCACCAAATCTTGAATTAATTGTCGGTGCTGGTTGCATTTGACTGGAAAGACACCGCGATAGACATTTTTGTAATTGTAGCGGGCGATCGCTCTGGCAAAACAGGAATTTAGGCGATCGATCCGATCTTCCAAAATATCAGAAAATCGAATCAGCAGCGGCAAAGCCAAATTTCGCTGCTTGAGCGATTCTACCAGTTCGCACAAGTCCAGAGAACCGCCGCGATCGCCCTTGGGAGACACTGTAACGTGACCGGCAGCATTGATCGAAAAATAGGGCTCGCCCCAACCTTGAATGCGGTACAGTTTCTCGCTATCTTCTATTGTCCAAGATTTTTGTGCCAGTTGAGAAGTTGGTACCAAAGCACTGTGCGATACAGCCAAACTCGTGACTGTTGGCGGCTGAGTCGATACCGGCTCGATATCGGAGGAAGCAGCGGTGGCTGGGGAACTCATCTTATCGGAAACCTATTTTAGGAGTGGTCAAATAGATAGTTTATCGCACATATTGGGTTTCCTGATGCCGTTGAAAATGCACTTTTGGTACAAGACGGGGCAATTTGAGATCGGAGATTTGAGATTTGACTCTACACATAGATCAAAAGTGGGGGATGCAACTAAAATTTTAATCGCAATTATTCTCCAGGACTGATGTCTTCAAGCTGTTTGGCCCGTAAAGGTGAGCTGGGAAACTCAGGTGGGCGAGTTCACCTGCGCCAAGAGTGTGTCGGAGGATCGATCGTCCGACACACTCTCACCCAATACACTTTAGATAAGAAAGTTCGATCGGCAAAACCCTGTGAACAAAAGATACTGCGATTGCTTGGTTCCTCGCAATGACAAGCGCTAACAATCGCGTATTCCACTCTAGCCAAAAATCACCTCCGGCGGTGCCATGTCAGCCCCCACAATCATGGCCCCGTTGTGAGACTTCTTCAAACCCGGCTGAGGCGCTTTTTCTTGGCTTTTTGGAGACGGTGCAACAGAGGCGGGCGGTGTCACCTGTGGCTGCACTGCATTGGCTCCTGGTACCACGGGCTGCTGCGACAGCCAACCTACACCCCCTATCGCCCCAGCCATCAAAGCGGTGTAACCGATGTATAAATGCACGGGATGCATTTGAAAGCCTTCGCCCGAGTCGGAGTCGGAAGCAGACAAATAGGTGCTGGGAATTATGGGGTTCGGAGCGGGTTTTGGCAAAGCATTAGCCATCGCGGTGCCATCTAGTCCCAAGGCGTCGCCCAATCTGCGGATAAAACCTCTAACGTAAATATCTTGGGGCAGTTTCTCAATTTCCCCATTTTCGATCGCTTCGATGTGGTGCAGCGGCACAAGAGTTTGACTGTGCAGTTGCTGGAGGGAGAGCGATCGAATTTGCCGCCCCTTGCGCAATTCTCTACCCAACTCTTGCAGGCATTCTTCTCGCTGTTGAGTTGCTATTGCTGCTGCTTCTTCCTTCGTGATTTTTTTCTGCTTCTGGGGAAAACCGAACCCTGGGAAGGATTTGGCGGGAGCAATAACAGTTAGTGCCGGTGCAGCGGACTCAACTTGAATTTCAGCTTGAGGCGCTTGTTTGCTTTCTTCTGAAGTGTAAGTGTCTCCGCAATTTTCAGTCTCGGGTTCGGTTGTCGAAGGCGCTTCCAAAGTAGCGCTGCGCCAATAGAAAACAGGAGCAGGTACTGACGGTTCTACTTCTCTAATATAGGATGCCGCGTCACTTGCAGCAGCGAAATTGTCTTGGGCGACTTGGATTTCCGTTTTGTTTGGTTTGCCAAATCGGTCAAATGCGAGCTTCACAGCTTCTCTGCTAACTGCTCTAATTAAAATTTCAGCAGCAGAGGCTGCGGAACCCAACATAGTTTGTAAGCTAGCTAGAGCTTGGGTGTAGGTGTCGCTACACAGGAGTTCAGCTTCTATTTGACCGAGGACAGAACGAAAACTTTCTTGAGAAACTTCAATAGTTGCGTGATCTGTCACCCCAAAATAAGCCTCGGGTTTCAGTGCCATGATGTTTGTGTTGTCTTGCTAGAAGGTATCTGAGTACGTTCTTCGACTGCTTGGCAGCGATTCCGGATGTCGGTTAGGGGAGAGGGCATCGCGAAGAAGGCCGGAGCCGGGCATCGGGCATTAGCTACCTCGGCGGGAAGCCCCGCACTCTATCTGCAAGATGAGTGTCGGGATGAGAGCCTGGTCGATCGAGGTTGGGAGGTTGCAAAGGTTCCGCAGGACAGGAAAATCTCCACCTACGTGATAAACACACTCCCCGAAATATAACCGACAATTCCCACACAGCCTGCCTTGTTTGTGTTAGACTGATCGTATAAGCACTCTAACAACTAATGCTGAAAGCTGTCAAAGTCCGAATCTACCCAACCGAAACCCAGCAAGCTCACCTTGCTCAGGCGTTTGGTTGTGTGCGTTGGGTCTGGAATCAGTCGCTCAATGTCATGTCTCAAACCTATAAGGAGACAGGGCGTGGCGTTTCAGCGATGACTATGAAGAAACAGATTCCGTTATGGAAGGCTGAACATGAATGGTTGTCTACCTGTTATTCGCAGTGCTTACAGCAATCTGTATTGAATCTGGGCGTTGCTTTCGGCAACTTCTTTGATGGACGTACAGGCTACCCAACATTCAAGACCAGAAACGGTCGGCAATCATTGCAATACCCGGCTAACGTTAAGGTATTGGATGAAGGTCAAATCAAGTTCCCCGGTAATCTCGGTTTGGTGAAAGCTAAAATTCACCGCGAATTAATTGGGAAGTTGAAAGCCGTAACAGTATCAAGGATGCCAGACGGTCGCTACTATGCCTCATTGTTGATAGATGATGGTATTGATTCGCCAGAATCCAGCGATGATGGTAAAGCGATTGGGATTGATTTGGGATTAACTGATTTTGCCGTCACTTCCGATGGCTCCAAGTATCAAAATCCCAGACATCTTAAGAAGCATGAGCGGAACCTGAAAAGAAAGCAGCGTAAGCTATGTCGCAAAAAAGATCAAACCACTAATAAGCGGCGTAAAGCCAAAAAAGCGTTGGCGCGGGTGCATTCAAAAATCACTCGTGTCCGTGAAGACTTTCACCACAAACTATCCCGCAAGATAGTCAACGAGAACCAAGTTATCGTGGTGGAAAACCTCGCAGTCAAAAACATGGTGAAGAATCACAACCTCGCCAAAGCCATCAGTGATGTTGGCTGGGGAACGTTTTGCACCATGCTTAAGTACAAAGCGGAGCAGGAAGGTAAAGTCTATCTCGAAGTTGAGCGCTTCTTCCCATCCTCTCATTTGTGCTCAAACACTTTACAGCGAGTGGCCAAGATGGATTTGTCGATCAGGATGTTTGATTGCCCTCACTGTGGGGAACGGCATGATAGAGACATCAATGCGGCAATAAATATTAAGCATGAAGGCTTGCGGATATTGGCGTTGGGAAGCAGCGCTACTGCCCTTGGAGGCAATGTAAGACCAAAGAAGTATGGGCGCAAGTCTACTACTTCCCAGGCTGTTGCCGATGAATTGGGAAGCCCGCGCTCTATTGCCTAGCAATGAGCGTCGGGTACTTCACTAGGCCCTCACCAATAACCAATAACTAATAACCAATAACCAATAACCCATGCCCCATGCCCTGCGCAGCCCCATTCCCATTTTCTATTGCTTGTGAATGCGATCGAGCAACCACAAACTCCCGATCGTGCCGACAAAGTGGGCAACAGTGGCGTGAGTATTGGCCAATACCACAAATATGTCTAAAGGCTGAATAAATCTGCTGAAATCAACGGCGGCACCAAACAAAGCTTGCGGCTGAGCTAGAGATTTAGCTAACAGCGTGCCACTGATGGCTTCTGCGCCGATCAGAGTCAGCAGCATTCCTGATAAGTTGCTCATCAGTGTCAACTGCACTTGTTTGATTGTGTCTGCTTTTTTAGGGCGGGCAGCATTGGCGGGCGATCGCAACTCTCTCGACAAGCGGGTGAACCTCCAAGCACGAAATACGCTGTAACCGAGGACTCCGAGCCCGCACAAGGCAAAAAAGACGCCACCGCCGGTGCCGGCACTGGTTGAGCTCCCTGGGGCGGTAGCGCTGGGGATGGCAAACGGGATGGCAAAGAGCAAAATGATCGTTGCCACCACCGCCAGCACTGACTGCACCCAGAAGCACACCCAGCCTGCTGTACGAAGGGCAAAGGCAACTCGCTGTGCAGCTACCGGAAGCTTATCGTTATCTAACTGATTAGTCATATTTTGAGCGCATATAATTGAGTGGTTTTAATTGGCAGCAGTTTTTTTTTAGCGCGGACGGTTGATGGTGGTTAACCATCTTTATAATGGAATCAGAAATGTTTAAGATTTGTAACTAACATTCGATTTCACCTCTTAATAGCGTCGATCGCAAGGTATCTCAAGCAATGACACAACTACAACCCACCATCACTCCCAAACTGGAACAACCAAAGTTTGGCTTCAACAGCTACGCGGAACGCCTGAACGGTCGAGCCGCGATGATCGGTTTTTCCCTAACTTTAATTATCGAGTATGTCACAGGGCAGGGGTTGCTGGCCTGGTTAGGTCTCAACTAATTTTAGCAATGGCGCGGTGAGTCGATTTGAAATTTGAGATTTTAGATCGACAAGGGCAGATTTATCTGGGAGTAAGAACCGGAGCAGTCCCCGCTTGGCATTCGTTGAATCTAAAATTTTGGTTGAGATTGACTCCGGCTGAGCTGGCGGGGCTGGTACCCGTTTTTGGGCGGATCGGCCTCACACTTGGTCTGGACACTCAGTCTGCTGGGTGTCACCCTGCTGCCCGCGATCGATTCAGGAATTGATTAGAATATTAATTAGAAACAAGCCCAGCGACAAGTCGATCGAGAAACATCGGTTCAGACAATGCAAGAGCTAACTGGCAATCTGTATCTCGGATGAAATTTTGATGAGACAAGCTTGGCAATTTGGCCTCGCTCCCGTACAATTCCCGACAGGCGAGAAGATTAATTGAGGTAAAGCTAGTTTCAAAGCTAGAAATCTCGATCGCACCGCCAACTCTAAGTTTTAGAGATTGTAGATAAATATAGAACAGAGTAAAACCACATGAATGCTTCGTGGACGCGACTTTTGAAGTCAGCTTACCGTAAAGAGCCAATTACCAGCTTTGTTATGACAGTGGGCGTTGTCGATGCAGCTATTGGCAGCATTGGTGCGAGCGGCTCTTTATTGGCTTTTGGGCTGGGTACTGCTGGGGTGGCGATGGGTCTCCGCTGGTGGCAAAGTTACCGCTCTGGAACCGAACAACCCGCACCTGCTGCCGAATACTATCTTCCTCCTGTGTCTTCTCGACCTCAGTTACCGACGCTCAACAATGTGTCTAAGAAAAATCCTCCTTATTAAGTCGATCGGGGAATGGGACTTTGGGGATGGCGATCGCCCCAGCCTGCATCTGAGACAATATTAAAGATAGGGTCAGAAAAGTCTTTCGATCTTCGATCTTTGAGGCTTAGTTTATGAATATTTCTGTTGCCGAGAAACTGTACAAAATTGGCTCCGTAGCTGCCTGTAGCGGTTTGTCTGTGAAAACTGTTCGCTACTATGAAGAGATGGGCTTGCTGTCTCCGGCAGTGAAGCGTTCGCCTGCTGGTTATCGGTTGTTTGAGGAAGCGGTATTCAACAGGTTAGCTTTTATTAAACGATCTCAGGCTCTGGGTTTGAGGCTTCAGGAGATTAATGATATTTTACAAGTTCGCGATCGGGGAGAGTTGCCTTGCTCGGAAGCGAAGCAGCATCTAACTTTGAAGGTTGAGGCAATTTCCGGGCAAATTGCAGCGTTAGAAACTTTGAAGGGGGAGTTGCAAGGTATTCTTAACCGCTGGCAAGAGCAACCGGAACCCGCGAGCCTTGCTGGGATGATTTGTCCGAACATTCAGCGGGATTGAGCAGCGCCCCAAATATACAAAAAAAGGGAAGGAATTATCGGTTTCCTTCCCTAGGTTGATTTGTTGTTGGTTTGGTCGATCGTTTGGTCTATCGCCCTGAGCTTTTAACCGTTTCCGGAGAGTTTGCTGTTGCTTTTTGAGCTGTCGAGCTCTTGCCGAGCCGCCTTTGCCTTTGGAGTTTCTGCCCTCGCTGCGGGGAGACTCCCAACTTTTTAGTCTCATATTTTTAATTTTTTGCACTACTTCTATAGTACACTGCTACAAATTGAATGTCAAGTATTTTTGATGTCGATGTTTTTGAGTAGGAATTATTGACTGTTCGATCGTTAGGAATGCGAGTCCTTGATGGATGGGGACTCGCATTCCTAACAATCGAACCTCTTTTATGATGTTGTTTGTTTGCAAAGATGATATCAAATCTCAAATTGCATTACCTCAAACCTAATAATAGCGCGATGCCAGCGATCGCACCAACCACGCCCAAAACAGCCCGAAGGCTAACTTTTTCGCCCGCGAGTACGGCTAAAGGCAGTACAAATAGGGGACTTGTAGAACTGAGTGCTTGAGCGATGGCTGCGGGTGCATATTTCAGCGAAGTCTGTTGCAAGGAAATTCCCAGATAGGTTCCTAAAAAAGCTGCTAAAATTATTGCACCTAATGTTTTAGGTGCTTTTAATTGTTGGAAACTATCAATGTTTGTGGGGTTGAGAAAGCACAGCATGACTGCCATACCGCCGCTCAAACGCAACGCCGCTGTCCACAAGGGATCGATATCTATTTGAGTGAAGGCGGCGCGGGATAAAACTGCTCCGGCGGCGTGGGCTGTTTGTCCTAATAAACTAATCCCTAATCCTTGCCAAAGATGTTTTGATGGTAAGGTTGTTTCGGCTGTTCTTTCGGCAATTACCCAAGCTACGCCGCAGATTGTTAGCAAAATGCCAGTACAAGCAATGGGCGATAGCTTTTCTTGCAAAAAAATTAAGCCGAATAATGCTGTTAAAGGGGGAGATAGGGTTTCTAGAAGCAGGGCTCGCCTCGCACCTAAATATTTTAAGACGATAAACCAAGCGGTGTCTCCGATGCCAATTCCTAGGGCACCGCTGATGAGCAGCATTGCTAAGATATTAAGGTTGACTGCTGGTAAGGATTTACCTAAAATTAGTATGGTGGCAAGGAGCATGACCAGGGCGATCGCGCCTTTGAGCAAGTTTAGTACAACTGCCGGGATTTGCTGTCCGACTCGCTGCCAAATTGTGGAAGATAAAGCCCAGACAAATGCAGCACCTAAAGCGGCGATTTCACCCATAAAATTATTAGTTATTGGTTATTAGTTATTGGTTATTGGTTATTGGTTAAATGCCCGATGCCCTGCCCATGCCCAATGCCCAATTCCCCATGCCATATAAATTAGGGTTCCAGATAAGTCTGGAACCCTAATTTATTAAGCTCTTGTAGTAGTGGGCGGGGAGAGAATCGAACTCTCATACCTTTCGGTGTCAGATTTTGAGTCTGATGCGTCTACCAATTTCGCCACCCGCCCTTTTTGGTGGTTTCACTATCATAACACGCCGATCGATTTCCTGCAAGCAAAGATTCATAATTTTTTGAACTTGCCCAGCGATCGATCTCTTTGGCGCGCAATACTGGTACAGGATGGGACAACTGAGCTGTTTGAGCTTGCTTGAGCATTTCCCCTAGTTCAGTGCTGCTGAGGTCGTCATAGGCTCGCGCTTGCGCCAAAAACGCATCGAGATTCAGTTTCGGTGCTAATGTTGGCGAACCTCCGGCCAGTTTCATCAACACCGATGCTACCACTCTGGGGTCTTGGGTGGCGAGTAAGGCGGCGCGATCGCACGTAAATTCTGCACAACGCAACCATTCCAACATTTGCGTTTGCAAACCCTGGGCGAGTACGGTTCCCAAAGGCGAAATTTGACCGGCGGCCAAGACAATTAAATTAGCCAGAGTCAGGTAAACTCCGTGCTCGCATTTCAAATGTCCCAACTCGTGAGCAATTACGGCTTTCACTTCCTCGTCCGTGAGCAAATCAATCAGGGAAGTGTGCATCACCACAAACGGCTGTTTTCCCCGCATCGCAAAGGTGTAAGCATTGGGCATCGGATGCTGGCGGACATAAAGCTGCGGCACTTCCAAATCCAGAGTTTTGCAAGCATCCAACAGCAATTGATGCAGGTGCGGTAATTGATTTTCGCCGACTTGGACGCTGGAAGCCAGATTTTCGAGCATAAAAAACTGTTCGCCAAGTTGTCCCAGCAACTGCCGCACCATCAAATCGAGTCCGGGAAGTTGTTTGAGAGTGTTGGTGGCTTCCAAGTCCAGCGGGTGCCGAAACTGGTCTGCTTTTAAACCGATGAGGGGGATGTTTAACATTTTAGTCAGTTGGTCATTGGGCAGTTGGCAGTGGTTATTTGTTATTTGTTATTTGTTATTTGTTATTTATTAGTTCTCATAACTAATAACCCATAACCCTTCGACCCTTCGACTACGCGAGCGGGCACCGCAAATAACCGACAACCAATAACAAATAACCACTAACTACTAACTAGCAGTTTAAACTCGATCGCACTGGATTGACAGGAAACTCAGCATTAGCGGGGTCTGTTCCCTCTTTGACTCGTCGCAACTTAGCTCCCAATTTTTGGAGTTTGAGCTCTAACTGCTCGTAGCCGCGGTCTAAATGCTGCAAGCTGCTGATGGTGGTGACACCATCGGCTGCAAGTCCCGCAATTACCAAAGCCGCTGAAGCCCGCAAATCTGTTGCGACTACGGGCGCACCCGACAGCATTGGGACTCCGCGCACTACGGCGACATTGCCTTTAACGCGAATGTCGGCGCCCATGCGGTTGAGTTCTGCTACGTGGCGCAAGCGGTTCTCAAATACGGTTTCTTTGATGATGCTGTCTCCCTCGCTCAACGTCAGCAAAGCCATAAACGGAGCTTGCATATCTGTGGAGAAACCGGGGTAAGGCAGAGTTTCGATGTCTGTAGCGGTGTGAATTTTGCCGGGAATTATCCGCACAATGTCGGATTCTACGATAATTTTCGCTCCCATTGCCTGCAATTTGGCAATAACTGCGGTCAGGTGGTCGGGAATTACCGACGACAAACTGATTTCTGAGTGAGTGATGGCTCCTGCTAATAAAAATGTTCCGGCTTCGATGCGATCGGGAATAATTGCATAGTCTACCGCGTGGAGTTTCTCAACTCCCGAAATGACGATCGTATTTGTGCCCGCGCCTTGAATTTTTGCTCCCATGGCGCGGCAGAAATTCGCCAAATCGACGACTTCCGGCTCTTGAGCCGCGTTTTCAATCACGGTTTCTCCTTGGGCCAAAGTCGCAGCCATCATCAAAGTTTCGGTGGCGCCGACGCTGGGGTAGTCCAAATAAATTTTGGCTCCTTTGAGGCGGCGGTTCGGCCCTTTGACGTAAGCATGAACTGTACCGTGCTCGATGTGGACTTCGGCGCCCAGGGCTTGCAGGCCCCGAACGTGGAGTTCAACGGGCCGCGCACCAATGGCGCACCCACCCGGTAAAGGCACTTTGGCAAATCCCAAACGCGCTAGCAGCGGCCCGATGATGAAGAAGCTGGCGCGCAGTTGGCTGACTAATTCGTAGGGAGCTTGAGCATCTATGAGGTTGCTGGCGTTCATATCTAAAACGTCGCCGTTCTGCTGTACTTTGACTCCTACAGCCGAGAGAATTTGTCCCATGCGGGCGACATCGACTAGAGCGGGAACGTTGCGGATGTGGCAATCGTCGGGGCATAATAGAGCTCCTGCCATGACGACTAAGGCAGAGTTTTTGGCGCCGCTAATTTTTACTTGTCCTTTCAGGGGCTGGCGACCCCAAATTTGCAATACTTGTTGGTCGCTTTCGGGTGAAGCTGACAGGTTAGATGAGTTTTGAGTTGGTGTAATGATTTTGCCCTCCATATTTGTTTCGCTACTTTATACATTATTAATTTTGGTTTCGATTTTACCGGAAAGTTTTTATATGTCTAGGGGGGGATGTGAGGATTTTGGGGCTCTGTGTTGGTTGAATTCCTTCAGGGTGAGGGTTTCAGGTGCGATCGCCAAATTAAGGTTGATTTAGTACCATCAAGTTATCTGTATCAAAAATTACGGTTTGTTTCGGGCTGTGGCTGGGGGTGGAGATGTTGCAAGATGGTCAACAAGCTATTTAACTCATAACTTACGCACAGGGATCTCTTCAACCCGGTTTGTTCTGAGCTGCTTGGCTGCAAAACCTGTTATTTTTCCGAAAAACTGGGTTGAAGAGTGTCAGTTCGATCGCCAAAGGTATTCTGGGTTGTTGACTATCGTGTAAGATATCGGTTCTATCGCTATCTCGGAAAATATACATATTGTCGATCGCCCCAATGCCTGTGTTACCCTGTGACAACACCCTAGAGCCAAAGTTAGTGCTAGCAAATGGTTCACATTAAGCGGATCGAACTAACTAACTTTAAATCTTTTGGCGGCACAACGTCCATTCCCATGCTGCCTGGTTTTACTGTGGTTTCCGGGCCCAACGGTTCCGGGAAGTCCAATATCCTGGATGCTTTGCTGTTTTGTTTGGGGCTTTCGACTTCTAAGGGAATGCGGGCTGAACGTTTGCCGGATTTGGTGAACAGCGCTCAAAATAAGCGCGGTACGATTGAGGCTAGCGTGACAGCGACTTTTGCGCTGGAAGATGTGGGTGATGAATGGTTTGCTCGGGATGAAGATGAGAATGAGAATGAGGAAGAAAATGCAGCCGAAGAGTTGTCTGGTGAAGCAGAAGATGTAGAAGCAATCGAAATTACAGCAACTGAAGACAACAACGGACAATCATCAGATATAAAATCTAAAATTCCCAATCAAAAATCGGATGAGTTATCTGTTGAAGAAGTCGAAGAAATAGAAATCGCCACCAGTCAAGAAAACAACGGACAACTACTGGCTACTAATCGAAAATCGAAAATTCAAACTCCCAAACCGGATGAGTGGAGTGTGACGCGCAAACTCCGAGTCACTCGTCAAGGAACTTACACATCAAATTATTACATTAACGGCGCACCTTGCACGCTGACTCAACTGCACGAACAACTGAACCGTTTGCGAATTTATCCCGAAGGTTATAACGTTGTTTTGCAAGGAGACGTTACTAGCATTATTTCAATGAATGCTAAAGAACGCCGCGAAATTATTGACGAATTAGCTGGTGTGGCTCAATTCGATCGCAAAATCTCTCTCGCACGGCAGAAGTTGGATGAAGTTAAGGAAGTTGAAGAACGCAGCAGCATTGTCGAAAAAGAGCTGATTTCTCAGCGCGATAGACTGGCGAACGATCGCGCAAAAGCCGAAAAATATCAAAAGTTGCGGGCGGAATTTCAAGAGAAGTCGCAGTGGGAAATTGTGCTGAAGTTCCGACAGTTGCAAAAACAAGAGTGGAAACTGCGCGAACAAATCGAAACGGGCGATCGCAATTCTACCTCTCTCACCGAACAAGTGCAAGCAATTAGCACCCAAATTCAAGCCGCAACCGCTGAACTTGAGGCGCTGAATGCTCGCGTTAAAGCTTTGGGCGAGTCGGAATTGTTGGCTTTGCAAGCAAGTATTGCCACTCAGGAAGCGGAACGGCGGCAACTCCAAAACCGCAAACAGGATTTGGAAACAACTGCTGGACAAATGGCGGCTAATATAGCACAAACTGAGGAAGAAGTGCGGCAGTTTCGGCAAAGTTTGGAGCAGATTGAGATTGAAATATCCTATGTGATGTCTCAAATAGGTATTTTTCAGGAACAGCGCGACGCCGCTCAACAAAGTTTAGATCGGAGTCGGGAAGTTGCAAATGCGATCGCCTCGACAGCAGAAGTTTGGGTACAGCAGCAAACGGAACTGCACCGCCAAATCGAGACAATTCAGCAAACTTTGGAGCCGCAGCGCACCGAACAAGCTACTATTGGCCTCATAGCCGATCGCCTGCAAAGTCAAATTCAAGAACAAAACCAATCGCTGCAAGTATTGGAACAGGAAATTACAGCGAAAAAAAATCAGCAATCAAGCCTTGGGGAAACCCAAAAAGTTGGGGCTTTGCAAGTAGAATCGCTGAATCAGATTGTAGTCGCAGCCGAACAAGAATTGCAACTGCAACAGGAAACTCAAACTCGTTTGCTGGAAGAACAGCGGGAAAGACAGCGCAAGTTAGATAAGCTAGAAGTGCAGTTTCAAGCCCAGCAAGAAGCCAGCGGCACGTTCACGGCAAAAATTGTCGCGCAAAGCGGAATTGGCGGAGTTTGTGGCTTGGTGGCTCAACTGGGCCGGGTGGAACCGCGCTTTCAGTTGGCGCTGGAAATTGCGGCGGGCGGCCGCATGGGTAATATGGTGGTGGAAAATGACAGTGTGGGTGCTGCTGCGATCGAATTGTTGAAGCAAAAACGGGCGGGAAGAATGACGTTTTTGCCTTTGAATAAGATTAGGGGCGGCAGGTTTTCGGTAAATGAAAATTTGCGGCGCGCGGCGGGTTTTGTGGATGCTGCTGTCAATTTGATTGACTGCGACGGGCGCTATCAGGAAATTTTTGCTTACGTTTTTGGCAGTACGGTGGTGTTTAGCAACCTCACAGATGCCCGCCGCTATTTGGGACAGTACCGAATTGTTACTTTGGATGGGGAAATTTTGGAAACTAGCGGGGCGATGACTGGGGGAAGTTCTGCTAATAAATCTACCTTGCATTTTGGTACGGTTGATGCTAATAGTGAGGCTGGGGATGAAGCCAGGACGATCGCATCTCTGCAAGAACGCCTTGAGGAAATTGAGCGGATTTTGGAACGGTGCAAAATTGCGATCGACCGCGCGTCAATTTCGGTCAAAACTCGCAGCCAAGAATTTATGGAAGCAAAGCAGAGTTTGCGCGAACATCAGTTACGTTTGGAACAGTTGGAGTCGGAAATTAAGAATTTGCAAGCGCAGCAGTCACAGGTGCGATCGCAAATTGCTAAAAATACTCAGGAATTGACTGATTCGCGCACCAGATTGCAGTTGCTGGAGAGAGAATTGCCCGCACAGGAAACTCAATTGCAGCAGTACCGCCAAACTTTGGCGCAGTTGGAAGAGTCGAACAGTCACAGCGAATGGCAGCAAATGCAGTCGGGTTTGCGCGCTCAAGAAGCGCAACTGCAAGAGCGCGAATTGGCTCACAGAAACGTCCAGCAGCGTCTTGTAGACTTGCAAAATCAATTCGGGCGTTTGGAGGAGAAAATTAAGGAAGGCAGCGAGAAATTGCAGGAATGGCAAGTGCAGCAAAATGCGGGTACTGATGCTGTTAACCGCATTGTTTCGCAGCAGTTGGAACTCGACGCACAGATTGCAGCAGCTAGGGCGGCTTTGGCTCAAATTGAGGAAAAGTTGGGTGTGGAAAAGGGATCTCGCGATCGCGCCGAATCTCAACTGCGAGAGCAACATTTGGCCAAACAACAGTTACAATGGCAGTTGCAAAAACTGCACGAAACTCAGCAAGAACGCCGGGAACAATTAGCGGCCGTCCGCACTCTCATGGAAACGCAGCGCGCGGAAATGCCCGATCCGGTGCCGTCGATTCCCGAAAATGTCGAGAAAGCTAATTTGACCGAGTTGCAGCAGGAAGTAAAGGCGATCGCCAAACGCATTCAAGCTTTAGAACCGGTGAATATGTTAGCATTGTCCGAGTACAACCGCACTCAAGAACGCCTGCAAGAATTAAGTCAAAAATTGACGACATTGGCAGGAGAACGCACTGAACTTTTGTTGAGAATAGAAAATTTTACCACGCTCAGGCGGCGCGCTTTTAAAGAAGCTTTCGATGCGGTTAACGAGAACTTCCAGACTATCTTTGCGGAACTTTCCGAAGGCGACGGCTATCTCCAGCTAGATGACCAGGAAGACCCTTTCAGCAGCGGTTTGAATTTGGTCGCTCACCCGAAGGGGAAACCAGTTCAGCGGCTGGCTTCTATGTCGGGAGGCGAAAAGTCGCTGACGGCGCTGAGTTTTATTTTTGCGCTGCAACGCTACCGCCCGTCTACGTTTTATGCTTTTGATGAAGTGGATATGTTTTTGGATGGGGCAAATGTGGAGCGATTAGCTAGAATGATAAAACGACAGTCTGAACAAGCCCAGTTTATTGTTGTGAGTTTGCGGCGACCTATGATTCAATCGGCCCAGCGTACAATTGGTGTTACTCAAGCGCGGGGAGCTTATACTCAGGTCATCGGACTTAAGTTGTAGTCCCGGAGTATCTGTTGATGATGGTGTTCAGTGATATATATACTTGATAAATCAGGATTAGAGTTAGATGACATCCGAACAAATCTGCCAACGCTCCGACATTCTAGGTACTCAGGTTATCACCCGCGACAGAGGTAAGCGCTTGGGTGTAGTCAGTCAATTGTGGGTGGACATTGACAGGCGGGAAGTTGTGGCGATCGGTCTGCGTGATAATATATTTGCGGTCGCTGGAATGCCGAAGTTTATGTTCCTCAGCAATGTCAGCGAAATCGGCGACGTGCTGTTGGTGGAAGATGAAAGCGCGATCGAAGATGATGTTGATGTTGAAGTCTACAGCATTTTGATTAATAGTGAAGTGATTACCGAAACCGGCGAACTGTTGGGAAGGGTGCGGGGCTTTAGGTTTGACCCGGAAGACGGTAAGTTAGTTTCTATCGTCATCGCTTCCCTGGGAATCCCCCAAATCCCCGACCAAGTTCTCAGTACCTACGAGTTGGGAATTGAGGAAGTTGTCAGCAGCGGCCCCAACCGCTTGATTGTGTTTGAAGGTTCCGAAGAAAGGCTGAGGCAGCTTAGCGTGGGCTTGCTGGAGCGCGTCGGTTTGGGCCAAGCACCTTGGGAACGTGAAGAGGACGAGCAAGGCTATTATCCGAAACCCGTGGCTACGGAGTATCAATTGGGCCCGGGCGTGCGCATACCTGCGCCAGAAATGCGCAGCCGAGTAGCGACGCCAGTGGTGGAGGAAGTTATTTGGGACGAGGATTCGCAGTGGAACAGGCCGCAGGTGCGACAGCAGCAGATGCGCGCGATGCCGCAGCCGGAGCCGATCGACGATTATGATGAGTATGAAGAGGATAATTGGGGCGGCGAGGACGATTACGAGGACGAGTACGAAGAGAAGCAGTACACGCCTCAGGTTGCTCGCCCGAAGGAACCGGTCGCGGTGGAATACGAGTACGAGGATGATGTGGAGGCCGATGCTTGGGCTGACGATGAGGCGCCTAAGCCTTACAAGGCTCCTCGGGTGAATATCCCTGAGAAAACTAAGACTCCTGAGTACGAGGAAGAGCCTGGTTATTAAGATTAATCCACTGGTTTCAACCAGTGGTTTTACATAGGAAATCGCTGTCCGAGAAAATCCTGGAAAGCCCGCTGTTGCGGGTTTTGTTTTGATTGGGGCGATCGCTCTAATAGATATAATAAAAGTATAAAAGTGCGATCGACAAGGTAAAAACCGTGACTCTAACTGCAACTGAATACAAATAGGTGGAATTAGACGAGAATAACGTTCCTCTCATCGCCGGAACCACAATGAAAGTGATTGAATTAGTACAAGCTCATCTCGCTTACGGGTGGAGTCCAGCCGAGTTACACCTCAACCACCGCTATTTGACAATGAGCCAAATTCACTCTGCTTTTGCTTATTATTGGGATCGCAAACAAGAGCTTGACGCAGATATGCAGCGCAGGTTTGAGTATTATAAAACTTCATTAAGTTTGTAAGCAGTAGTAAGCAACGGTAGTATCA
>NZ_JAUBOJ010000088.1:0-19770 GCF_036700185.1 Microcoleus sp. BM001215392
TTTTTATTTCTCCACGGATGAATCCGGGGGCTTGTATCCTGGATGCTTTCGGTCAAATAGGTTCGCAGCATCGGAATGCGAGTCCGCTAATTTAGATGAGGACTGAAGTCCGAACGATCAAACCTCTTGATTGAACTCCCAAAATCAATCGATTACCAATCTATAAAATCATCCTCATCAACCTCAGAAGATAACTCAGGAAAATCTTCCTCAGTTTCCAAGCTGAAACTGCCCGACTCCCAAATCTCTAAATCATCCGACAAATCGACAACTTGCCCCTCAAACATATCAGCCCATTGCCTGCTCGTATTCGCGACAGTTTGAGCATCAGCCCGCACTGCTACAGCCTTAGCATTTAAGTCATTCTGAGAGTTGGTAGAGCTGTTTGTCTGGTGCAGAGGTTCAGAAACATTTGGCACATTGGCAGCAGTATTTTCAGCCACTGAGGAGTGTTTTTGGTCTTCGGGCTCATCCCTATAAAAATCATCAATTATCTCAGACTCCACCGAGTTCTGCACCTGTTGATTAGCATCACTAACAGCAGGAGCATTTCTAGGATTTTCGGCAACACGTCCGTCAGAAGCTGCCCAATCCTGGGCGCGGGAACTATTAGTTTCAGCGAGATTTGTCAATCCCACTTTTACTGTTACTTGTCGGTTAAAAACTTGCACAAAAGCTTCTTCAATATTAGCTACTTTGTCTTTAACCATCTTGAGCAACGGCTGCGAACTAATCTTAACATAAGCACTATCATTGCTAAAAAATACGAGCTGTCCGTGTTGGCGCAGTAGCGATTGAGTCCCGTGGGGGCGCACGCGGTTAAGTACCTGTTCCCACACTCTTTCTAAATCAATTTCGCTGGCGGAATTAGTTTGTGAATAATTTGTTTCAGCAGTTGGTATGGGTGCGGAAATTGGTGCAGGAGTTGTGCTTTCTGTGCGATCGGCAACAGGTGGCGGCTGCGGTGGCAGATTTTGAGGTTTGGCTGCGGCAGGCTGTTCGATCGCAGGGATTTGACTGCCGAAATTTTGGGGAGATTTAGTAATATTTGGGGCTGGTTCGGCTGCTGGTTGCTGCTGAGTTCTAATGGCTGAGGGCAACAATCCCAACAGCGTTACTTCCAGCCACAATCGCGGCTGAGTCGTGTTTTTAATTTGTACTTCGTGGGTTTGCAAGTGTTTCTGACTTGCTAAAATTAACTCGGCGTCCCAATTACGCGCAAAATCGCAGAGTTTCCCCCAAGTTGCGGCGGTTAAAGCTACTAAATTTGACCGTTGTGGTGCTGCTTTGGCTATGAGCAAATCTCGGTAAAATCCGGCGAGACTTTGCAGCACGATTAGTGGTTCCCGTCCGCGATCCATGAGGTGGCGGGTCATGTCTATTAATGCTGTAGCGTTATCGTTCTCAATGGCTTGCAGCAGTTCCATCAAGTCATTTTCGGGGACTGCACCGACTAAATCCCAAACTTTTTCGACTGTTATTTGACCGGGAAATAAGCTGAGTTGATCGAGCAAGCTTTCGGCATCTCGCAGGCCTCCTTGGGCGATTTGAGCAACCATTTGTAGTGCATCGCTGGCAATATTAATATTTTCTAATTGGGCAATTTTGTGTAAGTGAGCGGTCATTGAGTCTAGGGGTATCCGGCGGAAGTCGAATTTTTGGCACCGAGAGATGATTGTTGGCAAGACTCTTTGTGGGTCGGTTGTGGCGAGGACGAATACGACGCGATCGGGCGGTTCTTCTAAGGTTTTTAATAAGGCATTAAATGCCTGGTTGCTGAGCATATGAACTTCGTCGATTACATATACTTTGTAGCGGCACTGTACGGGGGAAAATTGTGCTCGTTCGATTAAATCTCGAATGTTGTCTACTCCGGTATTGCTGGCTGCGTCAATTTCGATGACATCTAGTGTTGAACCTCGGGCAATTTCTTGACAAACGTTGCATTTGCCGCAGGGGGTGGGGGTGGGGCTGCTGGTAGAAATACAGTTGAGGGATTTGGCGAAAATTCTGGCACTGGAGGTTTTACCGGTGCCTCTGGGGCCGGTGAATAGATATGCTGGTGCTATGCGCTGTTGCAGGATGGCGCTGGTGAGGGTTTGGGCGATCGCCTCTTGGCCGACTAATTCGGCAAAAGTCTGGGGGCGATATTTGTGGTGTAGGGGTTCGTAGGTCACGATCGAATATTGGTGGTATTAGCTGTAATCTTAGCTAAGGTCACACAGTTCGATCGCACTGTCGCTCTACTCTCAAACTCAGCCCCCGCGGGCTCGCTCGGTGCTACGCAATCTGTGGCGTAGCAATTAGCACCTGTTCCGAAAGTCTGCGCCCCCATCCTCTGGGCGATCGACTGTTCTGCTTCCTGTTTTGGGCTGCTCGCTGCTAAAGTTACTATTAATTTATGTGTATTAAATTTTATTTTTTTACAAATAAACTTGCCCGAAGTAACTTTTTTTTTACCAGCATTGGTATAATCTGTTACAGACTATTCACCATTTGTTTTCACCGCTGCTCGATGGCGATTTTCCGATATTATGGGACGCTGCTTGCAGTTAAAGATAAAGTATTAATAAGAGGGTGCCTGTTCGAGTTGCAGAAATCCAGTTGTACAAAAATGGTGGTGGAATGATGTCAGGGTTGGTCGATCGAGTTGTACTGCCAGCTCTACTCTGGACTCCTGTATCAAGATAGCGTCAAAATTTACCCTTTAAAAGCCCATGTCAACCCAAATAATCCTTGTAGAATCAAGGTTGGCAGTAGCCTCTCCCAAACCTAAACCGGCTAAACCGGGAGATCCGTCCCCAGACCAACTCTTCATGGGAGCGTCGGGATTACTGTTGTTATTGCTGGTCGGTTTAGCTGTGTTTAGCAAGATCAAACTCGACGATTTGAGCAAGAAACTCAAATTTGAGGAGTTTAGAAACCGAGAACTCCAGAAAAAATACAAAATGGCTCTGGAAACAATGTCAAAAATGGAAAAAAATCCCGACCTCATCCACTCGCGAGACTTTAATTTAGACTACTTGAGGATGCGGATGGCGGAAGAAGTTTTTCACTTTGCCATTGTCAACCAGATTAAGGTAAAAGTCAAAGACAAAATTAGTATTGCCCTGCGTCCGACTCAGGGTGCAGTAGGAGATAAAAACGGGAATGCGGGGAGCGGCCGGCAAGTGGATTCGATGTTTGATATCGAATACGAAACTGGCGATCCGGCAGTAAAAATAGAAAAGCGAGTGCTGTTTCGGATTCAAATTAAGCTGATGAAACTGCCGACTCAGGCAACATCGGCGACGATCAATCAAATTATTGACTGTTTGGAAACTTATCTGAGTCCTTCAGACGATCACGACAGTTGGCAGCCGACTATTCAAGGTCGCATCGTTCATATTGAATGGGATCAAAAAGCCAAGCCGACGCCGATGTTGGTGCTGGAACAGTCAAATGAAGGGGTAAATGTTACGTTCAGGACGACGAGAACGCCGGCCGGCAGACCTGTCAAGGAAAATGACAGTCAGTTGGCAGGATCTAAGGGTCAAAAAAATAACAAAGGTAGTTCAAAAAATGCCACTAAAACTGGTACAAAAAGTCCTGCTAAGGTAGGGGGAAAGCGTCCGGGTTCTCGAAAATAATGTGAGATGAATTAATTTTGTTTGCCCGAAATAACACTTGTAGCAGGGTTTGTGGATGTGTCTTGTGCGAGGTAGCCGTCTTCCATGTGAATAATCCGATCGGCTATATCTAAAATCCGGTTGTCGTGAGTGACAAGTAAAATACTGCTGTGCTTGTAATGCAGCCAAACGTCGCATGATTTCTACGACATCTCGACCGGATTTGCTGTCTAGGGCTGCCGTGGGTTCGTCTGCTAATACTAATTTGGGTTGGCTGACTGAGGCGCGGGCGATCGCAACTCTTTGTTTTTGACCTCCAGAAAGACTGCCGGGATAATAATCTATTCTGTCACCCAAGCCTACAGCGTCCAACATTTCCTCTATTTTATCATTAGTTTCTTGGTCGGAAAGATGGCTGTGCAGTTCCAAGGACATTTGCACGTTTTGCCTAGCACTCAAGCATTTGAGCAAATTGTGAGCTTGGAAAATATAGCCGATGTCGCGGCGGACTTGAACTAATTTATTTTTGTTAGTTCCCCGCAATTCTGGGTCAAGAATTTTGAGACTGCCTTCTTGGATCGATCGCAAAGCTCCAATCAAGGTTAACAATGTAGTTTTACCAGAATGCGCCGAAAGATGCCCCTAAACTAAATAATCCCTGTACTGTAACCCGGCGGTTGCTAACTTCTGTTTCTACAGGTTTCCCCTGGCTGAAATATTCCACTACTGGCCAAAATTCCGGGCGCGAAGCTCGGTCAAATAAAACCACATCAGAAATTTTGATTTTTTCTAAATTATTTTCGATTTCCGGCATATCAAAAACCGGACGAGCGGGGTCAAAACCGATGACCATTAGTTGGCGCGTTTTGCTTTGTTTTGGATCGGGATTTTTCCACAATCCAAAACCTAGATATACCGGACTTATTTCGGTAACGCCATTAAAACTCAAAGCTTGATACAAGCGGCGCTGGGGGAAGCTTTTCATGGCTATTAAAGCCGTGGATTGGGTACTGGCAATAAAAATATCGCCTTTTAATTTTGAGTGAAAGCTGACGGAACTTTCAAATAGTGCGTCTCTAAATCCGAACTGCATAAACATTAGCAAATCTGCAAATCCTATGCCTGCTAGTGCGATTACTAAACGCATTTTTTCGCTGGTTAACTGTGCTCAAGCTAGCTGTATTTTTGCCATAATGTTTAATGAAGGAAGAGGGAAGAAGGACTTGGGCAGAACACCCGTATGTAGGGTGCGCCATAAGCACCTTACCTCCATAATGTTTAATGAAGGAAGAGGGAAGAAGGACTTGGGCAGAACACCAGTATGTAGGGTGCGCCATAAGCACCTTACCTCCATAAGTAGCGCGTCAAACCACTTTTTGCGCCCGAACTGAATGCAGAAGGAATAAACAAGAAATAAACCAGGAATTTTAATTAAAAAATAGTATTTTTTAGATATCTATTTTGACTTCTACCTGCAAGTTTGTCAGGGTTGCAACTTTTTTGCTGGATTCGGGATCGAGGCGAATTCAGACTTCGATCGCTCTGGCGTCGGTGTCGGCGGCAGGATCGGTATTTAGGACATCTTTTTTGCCGATTTGTTTGCTGATTTGAGCTACTGTTCCTTGTAAAGTACCGGCAAAAACTGCGCTGGTAACTGTGGCTGGCGCGCTGGCCGTTTCGTACTTTGGCGATGTCAGTTTCGTAAACTTCAGCTACGGCGTACATTTGATCGGTGTGGCCTAGTTCTATGATGCGGTCTTGAGTGTTGATGCGTTCTCCTGCTCGGGTGTGAACTTTGAGGAGGGAGCCGGATACGGGTGCTTTGACGTAGCTTAAGTTTAAGTCTACTTGGGCTTTTTGTTTGGTGGCGATCGCACTTTCGACAGCAGCTTGGGTGGCTTGTACGTCTTCGGGGCGAATTTCGCCTATTTGGTCGAGATTTGCTTGAGCTTGATTGATTTGTTCTCTCCCAGTTTCTATCTTTTGATTTAAGGTGGCTCTGGCTTGGTTAATTTCTTCGGTACCTGTTTCTAATTTGCGTTTAAGATTGGCTCGGGATTGATTGATTTCCTGCTTAAGTGTTTCTACTTTTTGTTTGAGATTGGCTTGACTTTCGACTATTTACTGTCGGAGTGTTTGGACGGTTTTTGCGATCGATAGCTTCAGCTTCTGTGACTTTGTGGGGAGCTGTATCTACTGCTAAGCGTTTGGTGTCGTAGGCGGAAGCAGAAATTGCGCCTGTTTCGGAGAGTTCTTGATTGCGTTTTTTCTCGGCTTCGGGGTTGGCTAATTCGGCTTTTAGTCGATCGACTGTAGCATTTTGAGAGCTAATTTCGCCGCGCACTTGAGCTTCGGGCCGCCCCAGTTTAGCTTACTGTACCTCGGTTTCTCTTTGCAGCCCGGCCTCAAATTTGGCAAGGTTCGCTTGTGCGGCTTCGGTTTCTCTTCGCAGTTGAGGTTGTAAGCGCGCGACATTCGCTCCTTCGCCTTCGGTTTCTCTTTGGACTTGAGCTTGAGATTTAGCAACTTCGGCTTTGACGGCGCCGATTTGACCTGTTTTTGCGCCTGCTTGAATTTTGGCTAATTCTGCTTGTTTGACTTTGACTTCTTTGTCAGCTTGTTGGAGGATGGCTTGGAGTCGATCGCGCGTATCGAGAACTGCTACAATCTGTCCTTGAGTGACGCGATCGCCTTCTTCCACCTTCAACTGTTCAATGCGCGCTCCCTCCGACGGCGAAGGCGCGGACAATTTAATCGCTTCTCCTTGTGGCGTCAACCTACCCAAAGCCGTAACACTGCTGCGAGTCGAAGCGGTATTTGCAGCAACAATTGCAGCCGCCGCTTTTAATTCTTCGGCTTTTCTAATTTGAGATACTTGCCAAAAACCGATTCCTGTGGTAAACAAAGTCGCGGCGATCGCTAAACCGATGATTCCGGGGCCTGGGGGTTTTTAAAATGATTGATCCTTGACCCGTGATTCCTTTGGCATAACTTATAAAGTAGGTGATTTCCTGATTAAGTTTTTTCACACCTACTGTTAAGTATTGTAAATTACTTTTAACTATTTAGGAAAATCAAACAGCACCTCAGTCATGTAATGTTCGGCCCAATCTTGACCGAAAGCTTTTTCGAGTACGCGGCGGGTTTTGTCATTTTGCTGCTGCTGGGTGCAGTAGTAAATTTGAGCATCGAGAATTTGCGATTCTTCGGATGCTGAAACTGGTTCGCAAGCGAGTGCGAGTTTGCAGTGAATTTCTACGTAGGATTCAACTATGTCCAGAAATCGGCTTTCTTCTTCCTGGGAATCGGGGCGGACAAACAAGCAAAATTCCGAGAAAATATCGCCCCATTCTGGAATTTGCCGGGGACAAGAAAATTGGTTAACGGGTAGAGTTTGCAGTTGGGCGCGGTAGGTTTCCGACAAAGTTCGATCTCGATTCAGGGGAGAAAGGTCTGCGATCGCGGCGCTAATTTGACCTTTGCCTGCTACGATATCGGTACCGAACATCGGCAAAGCATAATTTGGTTTGGGAAACATCACGCAGTGCAGGATATCCAGCAGCGGCCCGACTTTAGCCAGTTCGAGGTGTATTTTGCGGAATTGGGGGGTTTGATAGCAGCGGTTTTCAATGATCAGTTTTTCTCCTTCCAAGCGCCCTTCTACGTATCCCAACTCAGCGGGCAGGTTGTAGGGTTCGAGGTCGAGATACCGACGCCATACTGATTCTATCCGGTCTGCTAATTGGCGGATCAGAGGGTGTTGTTGCTCGCGGAGGGAAGGCTGGGAGATTTCTAACATTCCTAATTTATCGGGCGATCGCTTAATAAAACTTGATTCTACTGTTGCAAGATGCAGGAAAAAAGGTAGATACTTTTAAGGATACCAGCAGATTGACTTGCCGAACGAGCAAGTTTTACAGGAGATGAGTTTATGTTTGGTCTCGGATTGCCCGAAATGGGCATTATTGCGGTAGTGGCTATTCTCATTTTCGGCCCCAAGAAAATCCCTGAGTTGGGAAATGCTTTGGGAAAAACCTTGCGCAGTTTTAAGGAAGGGGTCGGTCAAGCGGACGATGAATCGGCCCTGAAGGAGAATCAGAAACAGGAAGAAGGTCAGCCCCCGGTGTAAAGAAAGTTGGTAATGACGAAGAGTCCTGATTTTTCAGGGCTCTTCCTCGGGAGCGCCACAGCTATTGTGGAAATTTTCGTTCTCTAACTTCTAGGGAATAATCTTTGACAGCTTGGGTAATTGTGTCTCGCAAATTAATGTAAGATTTTGCAAAAGGCGGTTGTTTGTCCGAAAGTCCCAATAAATCGGAAGTAACCAAAACTTGTCCGTCGCAGTGCGGCCCGGCGCCGATACCAATGGTGGGAACAGTTAATTTTTGGGTAATTTGAGCGGCTAAATCTGCGTCCATGTGTTCGAGGACGATCGCAAAAACACCAGCTTCTTCAAGTGCGATCGACTCGGCTTTGATGCGATCGGCAGATTCGGCAGTTTTGCCTTGTTTTTTGTAACCGAGTTGGTGTACCGACTGCGGAGTCAAGCCAACGTGACCCATTACCGGAATCCCTGCCGATGTTAGCTGCGAAACAGTCGCCGCCATTGCTGGATATCCGCCCTCCAATTTTACAGCTTGAGCGCCAGTTTCTTTCAAAACTCTTCCCGCCGAGTGCATCGCTTGTTGGGGACTTTCCTGGTAAGTTAAGAATGGCAAATCGACAACCATCAAGGCTTGTTTGACTCCGCGACGCACAGCTTTAGCGTGGTGCAGCATTTCATCGAGGGTGAGGGGGAGTGTTGTGTCGTAGCCCAAGACTGTCATGGCGAAGGAATCGCCGACGAGGATGATGTCTGTGCCGGCTTGGTCGAGTAGTTGGGCGATCGTACAATCATAAGCTGTCAGCGCCACAATTCGACGCCCTTGCTGTTTCCACTGAATAAGTTGATGAGTAGTGACTGTCATTTTAGTTGACTCTTAGACAATTAGATAATTAGTCGGTTGGAAACCGCGTCTATACAAACTTTCGTCCGGATGGTGCGCGGACTACAGAGTAATGGTTGAAAATTTTCGAGATTTTAGACGCGAATATAGCTTTGCATTCCTTCCACCGGCAAAACAATCAATCGCTGATTTTTCAAATCCGGTTCTAAACCCAAATCTTCGAGGGGAATTAAGCCGAGTAAAGGTTCTTCTCCTGCGGGAATTTCTACACAATCATACCTTCCCTCTCGTCCAGCTACGGCAAGACTGACATTTTTGAACAGACGAAATTGTCTCGCTCCTATTGCTGTATTTCCTTGGATTTCACCAACTAGGGTTAAACCTAATTGAGCGATAATATCTGCTGGTAAACATAGTCGAGTTGCGCCTGTATCTACAAGGACATTATCTATGGTGACAGAGCGTATTTGCTCTGGGGGGATGAACCCTCTTTCTGCTAGCATCTTGTCTACTTCGTTGGTGACGGTTATTGTTGCGGTGACTCTGCCCATTTTTTTATCCTTTTGTTTTGCTCTAGAATGTTTAGCTTGCTTTTTAACTCAATTATATACAATTCAGTGTGATTTTTTTATGGTTTGACGATATTTGTAACACAAATATATCATTATTTGTAACTGATTTTATAATCATACATCTTGGATGTTAATAGCAAAAATGCTCTCTAGATATTAATTGCCGAAGCTTTTTCCATTGTTGTTTAGAAACATCTGCGCGAGTTTTGTCACCGGATGGATCGCGGATAGTCCAAATTGTATCTGCAATGCGATCCTCTTCGTTGGCGTAGCCCCCGTAGGGGCGGGCTCCGCTAACGAGCGATCGCCCGTGAGAACGATAGTCGAAGTCCCAGAAAGCATCACCGGCGCAATCTCCGGGTGTAGCGATCGTGTAGCGCGATCGACTGTACGGCGAATCGCATTCCATTCGCGGATGTAGATAGGAGAATCGTCCGATCGCAATTTGCGATCGCCTAATTGAGGATTAACCTTGTAGAAAAACCAATCTGTAAGATTATCCACGGCTTGAGTTCGTGATTCTAAATCCCGCGCTGTAGCACTGTCTAGATTTGGGCAGAGAAACATGGCAAAAGTTAACATACACACTGCTGAAAACTTCGAGATTGACTCGATCGATCGCGATTTAATTAGCATAGTGATGCGCTCCAGTCTTATAGTCCACAATTAGAAAGAAACATCTCGCGTCGAATTGCTGACCATTCACTGATACCAATTTTATCGTTTTTGGGAATTGGCTGTCGGGTGCGTTGAGGATGGCGGCTGTAAAAAATTGTATCTGCAAGGCGATCGTAAGTTTGTTGGTAGGTTTCGCCGTTAATTACGGTGAATTCCCATCCGATGTCTCCTGGGCCCGGACTATTGCAGACTTCTTGGGCGGGCTTGACTCGCGGATCGATCGCCTCGCGCAATCTCCGCCATTGATTGCTATATTCGCGATCGTCCGTTTGGAGTTTGCGATTGTTTAACTGAGGATTAACCCTGTAGAATAGGATATCGGTTAATCGATCGATGGCTTGTTCTCGCGATTCGGCTTTAGCTGGATTGGGGCCCAGGAGGAGAAGTGCGATCGCAAGAGCACAAACCATTGACAATCTGGAGATGGGTTTAATTGACAGCAAGTCGATCGGCATAGTTATTTAACATTAATTCCTACTTCCAACTCAACCATCTTAACCAGCACTTACGAAAGAGTCCAGAAACCGGGTTTTTATCAAAATAATTCGTTGCAGTTCGTAGATTCCCCAAAAACCCAGTTTCTTTGGGCGGAGTGCGTAATTTTGGTCATTCCTGAAGTTCGGCTAATAGCTGTTTCCCGAAAGGATGTTCTTGCAAGTGCTCATATGTCAAATCTCCTTCACTGATTCCGTCCCGCCACAACCCAACATAATTATTCCAAACCGTGAGAATATTAGGATGATTTTCTCACGGTTTGCTGCAAAAAAATTCCACTGCTTGCAAATACAGCGGTTGGGCTTCCGAATACCTCCCTTTGTCATGATAAAGTGCGGCTAAATTGTTGAAGAAAGTGGCTAAAATAGGATGGTCTTCAGGGAGCGATCGCCTGTCTATTTCCATAGCTTGCAAATACAGCGGTTCCGCTTATGAATACCTTCCTTGGGATTGGTAAAGTCCGGCGAGGTAATTTAAACTACTGGATAATTCCAGTTCCATATCTAAATCTTGTTGAAGCCCGATCGCCTTTTGGAAACACTAGATCGCCAATTCATACTCTTTCTGAAAATTCTCGCACTCTCCCGACTCGATCCTTCTGTAATAAATCTTTCCCATACTGGCATAAAGACTTGCCAAACTGGGGTCTTCGAGTCCTTTTTTCTGTTCGGTTCGCGCGCTTAAAGCCTGCAAATCTTCCAGCGGAATCAAACTCGGCGGTTCGCGATTATCGCCTTCAACTAGCAATCGAAACGGTTCAAATTCCGTTTTGGAAACAGCGGCATTTTTTTTCGTATCAAACCGAAACACGCCTTTGGGCCAACTCCAAAAATCAGGAGATTCATTGCTAATCAAAACTTCAATTTGTCGCGTCACCCACAACACGATCGAAAACGGAAATTCCCGCAATCCTTCTCGCGTCCATTGCAAATAGCCAAAAAACACTTGTTGTTCCGATCGACTTTCGCCAATTTGTTTAAAAAACCGCAGTTTCTCCACACCCGTCACGGTGATAACGGCTTTTCCCCGCTGCTGCAAATACGCTTCTTGTGTGACTAAATTCGCAATTGCCGATCGCAAACTCGGTTCACCCCTAGCCAATTCTACCCGATAGCGGCGGATATCCGGTTCGAGTTCGGCTTCATAATCGGAGATAATGCGATCGCGACAGTCGCTATCATCGCAAACTGCAATTAGTAAGTTGAGAAAATCTTTACCCGCTTCAATTGACACGAGTAAATCATCATAATTATCTTGGTTTGGACTGTTGAGATCCGACATAATTGATTGTCATTATCTCAGTCCGCGCAGGCGGACTTCGTTTGTGTAGACGCGGTTTCAACCGCCGTTTCAATCGCCGTTTTAACCGCCTACGGCCGCAATCTCGTTAATTGTCGCCACCAAATCGGAAACTTTGCGAATAAACTCTTGTTTGATTTCTTCGCGAATTGTCGCATCAGCTTTTAACTTGCCTTGAATCATCTTAAACAAGTTAAATCCCACTGAACCGCTAGCGCCCAATTCGTCAATTTTAGTTTTATTTTTAGTGGCAAACCAGTTATAAAATGATTCTTTAATTGATTTTTTAATGGGAATTTGCTGCTTTTCGGCGGCATCCATCAACTGAACTGCGATCGCAAACAAGATATTGATATGATTGACATCCGACATTTCGGTCAAGTCGGAAATCGAGAAAAAGACAGTAAAATAGCGATCGTCCATCCGGCGACAAAACTCAGCCAACAGCGTAGACTTACCGCAACCGCGATGTCCGCTAAAAATAATTTTACCGCAACCGGAAGGGTCATCTTCGACTAATTGCTCTAATTCTTCGATCGCTTTCGTCCCATATTCTACGCGGAAGTTTGCCACTTCCTTCGGAGTTATCAGCGGCGATAACTCCATATTTGCATAGGCTGTCCGAAAGGATTCTAGTAATATTTTTGACATGGCACTCTGAGGTTATTATTTAATGTTATTCAAGATTATAAACTAATATTCATTAGTCGGCGTCCGGCGGACTTCGTTTGACAAGAAGCGGTTTCAACCGCCGAATCATCTACTTCCAACCCAACCACCGCAACAAAGGCACAACCAAATAGTGACTCACTCCCAAACAAAGCCCGATCGCACTTCCCAACAAACCAAAAAATGCAATGGAACTCCAAACCTGCAACCAGCCGAAGGAAGCACCAAACGACAGCGCCAAAATCCCCAAAAAACTTCCTGGAAAAATGCCCAAAGCATTCAAAAAAAGAAACATTGCCGTCGAACAACCAGCCACCACCAAAGCATGAACTAACTGATGGCTGCGCAAACCCATTCCCACAGTCAAAGAGGCGATCGCAAATGCCCCCAAAATAATCCCCTGCACGCCGCTAAAAGCAGTCGCTTCCATCCAGCACAAACCCGCCAACAAATAGCCCTGAGCACCCATCAATCCCGACAGCCAATACTGTTTTTGCTGGCGAAAACTCCCCGCATCTGTCAAACCTATCCCAGTACCCCAGCCCGCAAAAGCAAACAATAGCACTTCCGGCCCGACATCAAAATTCATATGAGGAATTAATTGGTGCAAACCTTCATTCAAAAAATTCGCAAATTCCGGGCCAATAGGTGAAGCATAGGCCAAAACCAAACCGCCGATCGCCCCCGCACTGCCCCCAATCCCACCGAGCACCATTTCCCAGCCGGTATCCAGAGAAGCTACCACGATTTGGGCGATCGCACCGAACACCAAAACCGTCAAACTTGCCGTTTTTTGCACCGCCGCCACTACGACTTGCCGGCCAAATTCCACAATAGCTTGACTGACAGGGGCGCTGGCAATTTTGCCCTTACTCTTAGCATAAATATCCTGCAAACGAGCTCGAACATCCGCCGCCGAAGCCGGACGCTGCTGTATATTCGATCGCACCATATCATCCAACAAATTCGCAAAAGCCGGACTCACAGACACAATATGTCGCCAGCGCAACTCCCCCGTCATCGGATCTTCAATTTCGGCCGGATACTTCCCCGTCAGCAAATGAATGCAAGTCCGTCCCAAAGCATAAAAATCCGTCGCCGGCACCACACCGCCGCCCACAATTTGTTCCGGCGGGCTGTACCCAGGCGAAATCAACCGCGTCGAGCTCGGAGAATCTTTCCCCGCCGGTTCGCCGCCCCCCATCTGTTTAACTCCCCCAAAGTCGATAGCCACCAACTGCAAACCGCCCAAACCCTTACTCAGTAACACTTGGGGCGAGTCCGGGTCTCGCAGCATCAAATTCGAGGGTTTAATGTCGCGGTGAATAATCTGACACCGATGCAACTCCTCTAAAATTTGCACAGCTTGACTCAGCCAGCTAAACACCCATTCCTGCGGACATCCCTGAGGGTAATCTTCCAGAATTTCTTCTAAAGTTTTGCCGTGAATCTTTTCCATTACCAAACAAGGCAAGCGCCTCGCTGCGGCATTTCCATCCCCGCCTCCCAAATTTTGGGTTTGCACGTGAAAATAACCGTCCGGCTCAACTCTTGGAACGCCGGGGTGCCGTAAAATAGCCAAAACCCAAGCTTCTTGCTCGAACAGTTTCAGCGCTTTCGGAGCAGTTTCGAGCATTACTTTCAGGACGCGATCGGTTTGAGTTTCTGCGTCCCAAACTGTGTAGATAGCTGCAAAACCCCCGGTACCGAGCGCTTGTAAAGGTATGTAGCGATTTTTTAGCCGCAGCGGAGTCCCGCAACTCTGACAAAAATTGTTGCCCCAAGTCTGAGGGTAAGGCCTTGGGCAATCTGGATTGATGCAGTGGACGGCTTGTGAAGGGGGGTGAGGCACAACCAGAGTAAAGATGGGGCTAGATATCCATAGTAGACTTACGTGCAGCTAACGCAGAAACCCGGTTTTGAGCGAGGTTAAATTGCTGTAACGACGGATTTGGTCTGAGAAACCAGGTTTGCGGCACAAGTCCTGTCCATATTATGTGCTATGCTGCCAACTTTTGACTTATAGGTACGACTTATAGGTACGTAGTTGCGCTTCAGCGCTCTTATATATAAGAGCGCTAAAGCGCAACTACGTACCTTTCGCGCTTCCAGACTCAGAAACCGGTTTCTGTGTATATTATTTCTCGTTAATCAACGCCAATTTTTCGTAAAAACCCGGTTTTTAGCCCCCTTACGGGATTTGATATTTGGGATTTGAGATTTGAGATTGCTACAATTTTCTATTGCAGTTGAGATCGATCGCCCACCATCATAAGTATTTATAACTAATCTTTTCCTACCCCCAACCCGAAATTTAACATCTAAAATTTAATCGATCTCCACCATAATTTTAAGTATTTATGACTATTTGTTTCTCCTTCTCCAATCTAAAATCTCCCATCTCAAATCTCAACTCTCATCGATCCCCAGCCCTTACCCCTGCATCCTTCGCCACTTTTGTTTGATAAGATATGTTACATAAAATTTCCTAATGTAAACTTAAATAAACAATACTTATGATGATTAAAAGAATATTAAAATTTCAGTGCGCCACTTTATTGATATATTTCTAAGAGCCTGCGATCGGGCAAAAAAATTAAGCGAATACTAGGAAGCGAGATATGGCTTACGCGCAAACCCAAACTCAATCAAAGGCTGGGTATAAAGCCGGAGTTCAAGACTATAAACTAACGTATTACACTCCGGACTACACGCCGAAAGATACAGATATTTTGGCAGCATTCCGCGTCACACCTCAGCCAGGAGTTCCCCCAGAAGAAGCTGGAGCTGCTGTGGCCGCTGAATCTTCCACCGGTACATGGACGACTGTTTGGACTGACCTCCTGACCGACCTCGACCGCTACAAAGGTCGCTGCTACGACATCGAGCCAGTCCCCGGCGAAGACAACCAATACATTTGCTTCATCGCTTATCCTTTGGATTTGTTTGAAGAAGGTTCCGTCACCAACTTGCTGACCTCTTTGGTCGGTAACGTGTTCGGTTTCAAAGCTCTGCGCGCTCTCCGTTTAGAAGACTTGCGGATTCCCATTGCTTACCTGAAAACATTCCAAGGCCCCCCTCACGGTATTACCGTTGAGCGGGACAAATTGAACAAGTACGGCCGTCCTTTGCTGGGTTGTACAATTAAGCCCAAATTGGGTCTGTCTGCTAAGAACTACGGCCGCGCCGTTTACGAAGTTCTACGCGGCGGTTTGGACTTCACCAAAGACGACGAAAACATCAACTCGCAACCGTTCATGCGTTGGCGCGATCGTTTCTTGTTCGTTCAAGAAGCTATTGAAAAAGCTCAAGCAGAAACCGGCGAAGTCAAGGGTCACTACTTAAACGTAACCGCCCCTACCTTTGAAGAAATGATGGAACGGGCTGAATTCGCCAAAGAAATCAAAACCCCGATCATCATGCACGACTACCTAACCGGTGGTTTCACTGCAAACACCAGCTTGGCAAAATGGTGCCGCAAAAACGGTATTTTGCTGCACATTCACCGCGCTATGCACGCCGTGATCGATCGTCAAAAGAACCACGGTATCCACTTCCGCGTGCTTGCCAAGTGCTTGCGGATGTCCGGCGGCGACCACCTGCACTCCGGTACAGTTGTGGGCAAACTCGAAGGCGAGAAAGGCATCACCATGGGCTTCGTAGACTTGATGCGCGAAGACCACATCGAAGAAGACCGCAGCCGCGGTATTTACTTCACCCAAGATTGGGCCTCCATGCCTGGTGTCATGCCAGTTGCATCCGGTGGTATCCACATCTGGCATATGCCAGCCTTGGTGGAAATCTTCGGCGACGACTCCTGCTTGCAGTTCGGCGGCGGCACCTTGGGCCACCCTTGGGGCAACGCACCTGGTGCAACAGCTAACCGCGTTGCTTTGGAAGCTTGCGTCCAAGCACGTAACGAAGGCCGCAACTTGATGCGCGAAGGCGGAGACATCATTCGCGAAGCTTGCAAATGGAGCCCTGAATTGGCTGTTGCTTGCGAACTTTGGAAAGAAATCAAGTTTGAATTTGAGGCAATGGATACCGTTTGATGATTTTGGGTTAGAGATTTTAGGTTTTAGGTCGCAAACTTGCTCTTAAGTCTTTATCTTTGAAGAAGATTAACAAGTAAGTTTGCATCCAAAATCTAAAATCCAATACCTAAAATTTGAGGGAGCTGGGGTCAAATGGATCTCAAACAAGTTGCGAAAGACACCGCTAAGGTGCTGGCAAGTTACCTAACCTATCAATCCGTGCGGATTGTGGTAGCTCAGTTGAGCGAAACTAATCCGGCTGAGGCAATCTGGCTGAACGACTTTTCCACCAAGGGCAAAATCCAAGATGGAGAAGCTTACATTCAAGAGTTGCTGAGGGAAAATCAAGATTTAGGATTTCGGATCATGACTGTGCGAGAATATCTGGCTCACGATGTGACAGAATTTTTGCCAGAAATGGTTTGTACTGGCATTCAACAGTCGAATATGGAACACAGACGCCAGCATTTGGAGCGAATTACGCAGCTTAATTGGTCTGTGGCTAGCAGCAATCCTGAAACATCCTCAATAGATTCTGAACCGAATCTGGATAATTTGTCGAGTTAATCGATCGACAAGTGCGATCGAACACACACCTTAGAGATACAAAAAATGAGAACTTTACCAAAAGAGCGTCGTTACGAAACTCTGTCCTATTTGCCCCCGCTGACAGACGCCCAAATTGCCAAGCAACTGCAATACATCTTGGATCAAGGCTACATCCCCGGCGTTGAATTCAACGAAACCTCAGCCGCTGAAATGCGCTATTGGACTCTTTGGAAGTTGCCTTTATTTGGTGCTCGCAGCGTCCAAGAAATCATGACCGAAATTCAAGCTTGCCGCCAAGAAAACCCTAGCTGCTACATCCGCGTCATGGGTTTTGACAACGTGAAGCAGTGCCAAGTGCTCAGCTTCATCGTCCACAAGCCTAACGCCAGAGGCTACTAAAAATAGTTATCCCCTTTGATGATTCGGCGATTGAAATCGCTGCTACACAAACGAAGTCCGCCTGCGCGGACTGAAGAAATAAAGGGGGATTTAGTATAAGATTTGAGGTGGGGAATACTCCTTGCCTCATTTTTTATAGCTTGCAAATAGCTTTTAAAACTTGCAGCAACAAAATTGAAGGTTCAGGTTCCATCAAAGTCAGAAACGGCATTAGCTGATAGGTTGGGGGATTTCCTCTGCGAATATTGACAAACTGATAAAACTCTCCGCTAGTTGCCAATCCCCAAATAGACTCTTGATATTCTAAACTTTTACAGGCGTAAGTTAGAAGTTGGGGCAAACCTGCGCGGGGAGCAATTAGACTATTTTTAGATTCAATTACTAAAATCCAAAATGGTATATCAGCAACAATTTGTTTCTCTTTATTGATTGCTAAAATGTCAAATCTGCCTGTAATCGTTGTGTCTTCCTCTTCTATAGTTATGTTAGCAATGTCTTGTTCTAGACTCATCTTGATTGGGCGGCGGTAGAAGCCAGCCAATCGCATTAAGGGAAAGGTAGTTAAAGCTTGTACGAGTCCTTCAGAGACTCTTTCCACTGAGAGGTATTCGCGAAAATCGCTGCGAATTTGGGCGAGTTCTAACTGTTCTATCTCTGTTAAGGATTCTAAGGACAAAAAGGTTGTGTACGTGTCATTATTAAGCTGCTCTTGGAATTTCAAAAATTGACTAACTTCAGAGAGCGTTATATTTTTGGCGTTAATAGTTGTTGTCATGTTTGATAGTTATTTAAGTTTTAATTATAATTCTAACATAGAGATTGTGGTATCTTGATTTCTTAGTCCGCCTCCGCGGACGCAAGTTTGTGTAGACGCGATTTCAATCGCCGGGTGACAAATGGGATAACTACAAACCTAATCTATCCTTTCCATCACAATCTCATCAACTATTTCATAACCCCAATTAAAATGTCGATTTGCCAACTGCTGGGCCATATCATATTCGCCCAAATTGCAGAGTTCAACTAATTTTTGATATCCCTCATCTTTCTCTCGCTGCAATCTTTCCCGCCGCAGATTTTCCCGAGTTTCCTCATCAGGATTTGGTCGCTCTTCCCCCAGCGGATTAATCTCGCTAATTCGTTTCATATGCGCCTCTTAAAAAGGGATTGATTCGACTATTTCACCGTCTACTATTTCGTAGCCCCAGTCTGGATTTGCAGCGATTTGTTTTTCAATTATACTGCGACCGAGAGGCGTATTGTAAGCTTTTTGTAAAGCAGAAATACTGGGAATTTCGGCGGGAGTTGGCGATGCTGTTTCTGGAAGTTTTGGCGGTTCTGGTATCGGGTCAGATGTGGATTGATTGAGGGCAAATTGCGGTGCGATCGCCCCTAATTTCCGCATCACGCTATCCTTGGTGATTTGCGGTTTTTCGTTGAAGGAAGACGGCAGATATGGTGTGTCAACGCCCTGCTGTTTTGCTTTGAGGGCATCATCCGCAAGGCGATCGCACTTTCGCAAAAAACCCTCCCACAAATCTTTCCCCAAAACCGGATTTCTCAAGTCACTACGAGCCTTAGAAACAGCCGCTTCCAGCGGTTCACCTTTGTGGACATAATACTGAATTCGCTCCTCTTCAAAGGCCGGATAAGGCACTTCTGGTGCGATTTCCCAATCTCGCTTCACCTTCTGACTTTCACCTAAAGGAATGCCCGCCATAAATTCATCCCAAAAAGTCGAAGCTAAGCCCTTGGTGATGCTATCAATAATTTTAAATGCCCATCCCGAAGGATTGCCAAAACCCAAGTTCCGTTCTTGAGCATAAGCTTCTAAAGCGCGTTGAAAATTGTGCAGTTGTTCTTGAGAGTTCCAAGGGCCACTGAATCGGTAATTTGCAGTGACAGCCACGGCTATTTGTTGGCGCGGTTGACCGAAGAATTTGTCGGTTTTAATACTAGGATTAGATGTAGAATTATCGGGAACTATATCTACAGGATAATTGAGGCTTTTAGGGAGAGTTTGTGTTATGATATCTTCAGGATTGGCTGTGAAATAACTATTAATCTTTGACTCAAACGCGTCAACATCTGCCCAGAGTTCTAGGGTTTCGGTGTGGAGATTTAGTAGTTTTTCTTTCAAGAAAAATCGCGCTTTTAGTTGCTGTATCGCCAATTCCTGTTCTTCGGGATTTAAACCAGTGGCTTTTTCAATTTCAGCGGTGTTAGTTTGCACCCAATTGTCGGAATTGGCAAGTTGAGATTGCCATTGAAATAATTGGCACAGCAAAATACTGGCTGTGACACCCCCGGTAATCTTAGCTAATTTGGGATAATAGATTAGGGGATTTCCGAGATTTCCTAAAAATAATCCTATTTGCATTTTATATATTCTCGTTTAATGAATGTCGCTTGTTGTCAAGTCTAGATCCCCCTAAATCCCCCTTAAGAAGGGGGACTTTGAGAACACTCTTGTCCCCCCCTTCTTAAGGGGGGTTAGGGGGGATCGAAAGTCTAATTGGAG